>NZ_JBJMQP010000249.1:0-38512 GCF_045802625.1 Hyalangium sp.
CCGGTGGAAGGAGGAGGGCGCGCTGAACACGGAGGTGGCCGGGCTCGCCTGCCTCCAGGCGCGTGGCCACCAGTTCCCCCTGCCGAGCTACCAGACGCTCCTCACCGAGCGCGCCAGCAAGCTGGCCTCGCGCTTCGCGGAGCTCGCCGTCACCGCGGAGAACCAGGACACGGCGGGTGCGGCCACCGTGCTGTGGTCCACGGCGCAGTGCCTCGCGCCGGGCTCGGACACCATGTCGCGCACCCAGCAGGCGCGCCAGGCGTTCCGCTACCAGAGCGCCATCCCCGTGGAGACCGGGCTCGACGGCCCCATGGTGCCGCAGATCGCCGCGGGGCTCTCCGACCTGTGCCGGCGCCTGTCCTCGTCACTGCCGGGCGGGGCGCGGTGCGCGGAGCTGGGAACGGTGCCGGGCCAGCCGGAGCCGCTGCGGCTACAGGTGGACGCCATCATCCAGCGCGTGACGGAGAACGTCAGCGAGGACGTGCGCAGCGTGCGCTACATCAGCGGCACGCGGTGGGTGCCCAATCCCGATTACGCGGCGGCGCAGGATGACGTCGAGCGCGCCGAGCGCGAGTACGCGCGGGCCAACAAGCACAAGGACGACATGGACGACGCGTGCGAGGAGGAGAAGCACACGCACGATGCGACCTGCGTGGGCTGCCCCGACTCGCCCAAGAAGACGGACGCCTGTGACAAGGCGAAGGATCTCCACGACGACTATGCGAACGCCTCCCGAGCGCTCAGCACGGCGAACAGCCACCTGGCCAACACGCCGCAGTCGGTGCGCGAGGACGTGTACGACACGTATACCTATACGGCGCTGATCCACCGTTGGTCGTCGGGCTTCGGCTACTCGCTGCGGACGAACACCCCGGGCGCCAACACGGCGGTCCGGCAGCAGGGGACGATCTCCTTCGAGGACGAGGAGCACGAGGGCTTCAGCCCCGCCGGCATCTACGAGGATCCGCTGGTCGTTCCGCCCCCCGGTGCCTACTCGGAAGCCTTCCTCAAGCAGCTCGCGCCGCAGGTGTCCGCGGCGGTGCAGCGGGACATCCAGGTGCGCGCGGCCCAGCGCCGGTCCCAGTGCAGCACGCTGCCGGCGGACTGGAGCATCCCCTGGGTGCAGTGCTGGGCGGAGTCCGCGCTCTGGGGCAGCGGCCAGGAGCCCCCGCCGACGGGGCTGCTCCAGGTGCTCGCCACCAGCGCGGGCACGAATGAACAGCCCCTGTGCCGCTGAACCCGGGAGTGGAGGCAGTCCGCTTCAGGCAATCGACGAGGCCCCGAGTCGTAGGGAGTGAGCCGACCCCCTCCGAACGGGAGCATCCGATGCCGCACGAGCCGACTCCTCGCCTGGGAAGAGGGGGCGTGACGCACCTCGCCCTGCTGGTGGCCAGCCTGTACTCCACCCCCGGCCTGTCGCAGGAGCTGACGGGCGACTGGGAGGGAGTGGTCTCCACCCCGCGCAGGCCCATCACGTTCCAGGCCCATTTCGTGCCCTCCGAGGAAGGTCCCCCTGGCTCCTTCGAGGTGCTGGGCCTGAAGGACGTCATCGACCAGGCCGAAGTGAAGGAGGGACACGTGCGCTTCCGCGTCCCGCTGAAGGGAGAGCCCCTCCTCTTCGAGGGCACGCTGGACGGCGGCCAGGTTCACGGGACCTTCACCGAACAGGGAGCCCCCTACCCCTTCACCATGGAGCGCGAGCCGGTGCTCTCCAAGCCCGCGAACCGGGTGGAGGCCTGGCAGCAGGACCTGGAAACCGCTGAACGCAAGCTGATGAGGCTTGATCGCAGCTTCAGCCCGAAGGCACGCCAGGAATTCACACGGGCGATGATCAGACTGCGCGCCTCGGTGGCGAAGAAGAGCGATCCGGAGCTCATCGTCGGGCTGGCCCGGGCAGTGGCCCTGGGTGGCAATGCCCATACACGACTGTACCTGTTGCGCAACCGCACGGAGCTGCGGCGCTACCCGCTCCGGGTGTGGTGGTTCAAGGATGGGTTGTTCGTCGTGAAGGCCACGCCCGAGCATGCGCAGGTGCTCGGGTGCCAGGTGACAGGCATTGGCGGCCAGACGCCCGAGCGGCTCCGTTCCAAGGTCGCGGACCTGTACGCTGGCAGCGCGTCCTGGGCCGACTACATGAGCGCCTATACCCTGACGAGCCCGGAGGTGCTGTACGGGCTCCAGCTCATCCCCGACATGGAGAGCACGGCCTGGTCCTTCGACTGTCCTGGCGGGAAGCTCACGCGCAAGCTCGCGCCGCTCCCGCTCGTGAAGAAGAGCACGCCCGTCGAGGCGTGGTGGGATCTGTCTCCGCTGCACACGGGAGGAGACGTGGAGCTCGTCAGCGCGCTCCACGCGGAGGTACCGCTGTACCTCCGCCATCCCGACCAGAACTACGCATTCGAATACCTGCCAGACCCCCAGACGCTCTACGTGCAATACAACCGCTCGCAGGACATGCAGGGCGAGTCCGTCTCACAGTTCGGCGAGCGGGTACTGGCGGCGCTCGAGAGCCATCCGGTGCGGACGCTGGTGGTGGATCTGCGCTTCAACACGGGGGGCAACCTGGAGCTCGGCAGCCCGGTCATGAAGAAGCTCCAGGCGGCGAGCAACGGCCGGCGGGTGTTCATCCTCACCGGCCGGGCCACGTTCTCCGCGGGCCTCGCCCACGTGGCCGAGTGGAAGCAGTGGGGCAAGGCCCTCCTGGTGGGAGAGCCCGTGGGCGACGCGCTCGACTTCTGGGCCGAGGGCGGCAACATCCGGCTCCCGAACTCGGGGCTCACCGTGCACTACGCGGATGCCTTTCACGGCTACTCCACGCGCAAGTACCCGGAGCGCGAGCCCTTCTTCCTGGACCTGAATGCCACCACCCTCGCCCCGGACCGCCTCGTCCAGCCGACCGCCCGTGAGTACCTCGACGGGAAGGATCCGGTGCTGGACGCGGCGCTGCACGAGAGCCCCCGGACGGCTGAGTAGACGCGGCCGCTAGGTCGACAACAGGTAGACACGGCGCTTCGACACCCGCTTGACCCGCCAGATGTGGCGTTGCTCCAAGGCCATCCAATCCATCACCAGGGGCCTGGGGATGTAGAGGATGCCGGGGTTGTCCTGGGCGGTGAGCACGAATTTGCCGCTGTCATCCCTGACCGTGCAGCCCACATCGATGAGGAGACGGCGCTGGATTTGATCCGGCTCCGTCGTCCCCCAGTTGAACTTCGTGAGCTGATCCACGGTGAGCTCGTGGGCCTCGGCGATGCTCTCCAGCGTGTCGCCATCGGAGACCTTGTGCTCGAGGACTCGCGCGAGGAAGAGTTCCGAGTCCGCTCCACGGCGTTGCCGACTGGGCTCCTGTTGATAGGACGGAAGAATCCCCGCCTTCACGAACACGAGGGTCTGTCCCAGGATCGCACCGTCGAGGACCGACGACACGGTGATTCGCCCAGGGAGCAGGTTCGGGATTTCGATGCGGCCAGACGCGTCGGTCTTGACCTTCTTCTCCGACCCATCGGGGAGTTTGACGCGCAGGGTGAGGTCCGGGAACGGGTCCTCCGAGACGTCGTCGACGATCTGCAACATCAGCCGCTGCTTCTCCTCGACGGGAGCGGATTCGGGCGCGGCCTTCTCCTCTCGGGGAGGCAGCACACCGGGGACCATGACCAGGGGCGAGCGCGCCAGGCGGAGGTGCCCATGGACGAACAAGGTGGCGAGCCGCCGGACGAGCTGATCCTCGGAGACCGGCTCGAACGCGTGCGCCAGGGTATGAGAACGAGCCAGCTCACGCAGGGTGCGCAGGTTGAGGTAGTCGTAGGCGAGCTCCCGCAGCCGGCGCTCCGCCCTCCACGTGTCTCCCAGTGGGACCAGCTCATGCCCTTCCGGGAGCTGCTCGTGGAGCTCGAGGAGGACATATTCGTGGTCCCCATCTCGCAGGAGACGATGGTGCCGGAAGACGTTCGCCCTGCCACCCTGTGCTTCGCGGGTCATGTTGACTCCCCCATGCTCGAGTCCCGTCAGGGATAGAGCGTCCCATTCCATCTGGACACGATGTTCTTGTCACAAACGAGGTCGTGCATGCCCCGGGTCTTCTGCGGAAGGACGCCCACGCGCTTGCACCCGCCAATCGTTCCGATGAGCTTCCGATTCGCCCGGTAGATCTCACACAGCAGCCCATGCCACCGCTCCCAGCCCTGGCACTCGATGATCTCCGGACGGCCATCTTCGTCGAGATCATACTTCAAGGTCTGCTTCGTTTCGCCCGGCGACGTCGCTCTGTCCTCAGCGACCTTCCAGAGCCGCTCGGCCGTGTATTCGAACACCGTCTCGAGCACGGGGTACGGACGCTCCGCGACAAGCCGTCCCTCACCCTTTTCGAGCACGAAAACCTTCTCGCCATTCTCGTCGATGAACGTGAACGAGAGCCTGCCCTCCGTCTCCCCGATCAACGGCGGAGTGCTCGAGTCGTGGAAGACCTTCGAGACCACGGGCTTGCCTTCGGGTGACACGCTGGCGAAGAGGTAGCCAGGTGGGAAGTGGTTCCCTCCGTTGTCGACCTGAACGAGCGCGTCGTCACGGCCGTCCTGATCGAAATCGTCGACGAGCAGCAGGTCGAGCAGGAGGTCGCCGCGAAGATCGGCCCGAATCTCGCCCCCCTCCCCCGGGGGAACATGATTGTCGAGATCGACGAGTACCTGCTGATGCTCTCCCTCTATGAGCTCCAATCGCGAGCCGGTCTTCCTGCGCGAGAAGTTACGCACACCATCGCTGACATATCGGACGGTATTCCCAGGTTCGCTCGCGAGCTTGAACCCCAGCACGTCCGCGATGAGGCGAACATCCAGATCCTCGAAGTCCTGGGAGTGAACGACGAAGGAAATGCCACCGGCGGTCCCGATGGAGCTCGGGCGCACGGTACCACGCACGACGTAGAGAAACGACTCCCGGGCTCCCACGCCGATGAAGAGGGAGCCCCTGCGCTCTAGCAACCGCGAGGCGAACAAGCTTCGGGGAAAGAAAGCGTCGGAGAGGCACTCGTTCGACTTCGATGGGCTCGAGCACTCGATATGGCGCTCCGCCGCGAATGCACCGTCAGAGTCATCTGGCAGCCGATCGAACTGATAGTCCAGGTAGTACTTCTTGAGGGCAGCCCGGGCTCGCGAATGACCCACCGAAAGAGTGACCGCGCGAGCAGCAAAATCGAGCCTTTCACGTGCATCAAGACCGGACTTCTTCACTGTTTTGAGCAACTTCTCGACCTCGGGCTTTTCAGGTCCGAGGTGCTCTGCGGGCACATAGCCTTCGAGGCCCTTGCAGCGCACGCGGAGCCAGTACGAGTCCACCTTTTGAAGGAGCTCGCACTGCGTCCCGATGGGGAGGTTGGCGAGAATGGCGCTCCGTTGCGGCTCCTGCATGAGATTCAGCTCGATCGGTTGAACGAA
Organism: Hyalangium sp.; assembly: GCF_045802625.1. NCBI lineage: Bacteria > Pseudomonadati > Myxococcota > Myxococcia > Myxococcales > Archangiaceae > Hyalangium > Hyalangium sp. Next base: position 5,430 of record NZ_JBJMQP010000249.1, read on the forward strand.
CTGAGCCTTGGAGCTCGCTCCCAGTGACAATGCGAGCAGGCCAGCAAAGTAGATGTGAACCATCATGGAGTTCTTCTATGTCCTTCCGGGTGAAGGGCCTAGCGCCGGTGCTCCCAGCCCTCATCGAGCCATTTCTTCACCGGGGCTGTCGCGTCCGCCTTGGTGATCCAACCCTTCTTCTGCCTGTCCAGACCATCGTTCGCTTCGTACAACCCATCCCCCGCCCGGTAGTAAACGGCATCATCCAGCTGGCCGATTCCAGAAGGGCAGATGATGCATGCATAGACGTCTCCCAGGGTAACGAGTGGCATCTTGTGCGCTGTGATCCAGTAACGAAAATATTTCTGTACGTAATCGAGTTGCTCGACCTCGGGCATGACCTTCAACTGCTCAGTGGTCTTTCCCAGTAACTCATCGTTCTTCCCGGGAATGAACTGGATGAGTCCTACCGCACGGCTACTCCTTCCCGGTGTATTGGATTTGAACTTCCCTTCTGTCTCGAAGGCCATGCATGCCATCAGGTACTGAGGATTGACCTTCAACTCATCGCTGATGGCGAACACCTTCTTGCGGAAGTCTTCGGGAACCCGGTCGCCCCAGATCAACTGGCCGGCGACCGAGCGCGGAGCGCCTCCAAACTCGATGTGGATCTTGGGAACTTCCGTGGAGAAGACCTTTCCGTCATTGCCGGGCACATAGGCTTCCACCCGGAACTTCCCCGGTCCATTGAGCTTCGCGACGCTCTCCTTGTCCGTGATGCGGGCCACCAGCGCCCCCTTGGAGTCACACAGCCCTCCAGCGCCCTTCGCCACGGTGTACCGGAGCTTCACGCTGCTCATGAGGATGGGCGTATCGAGGTCCGCCACGATCTCCGAGACACGGAAGGCAAGCACCGTGCCTCCTTTCGCCCCGTTCGGGATATGCCGGGCGTGGCACTGGAGCTTGATGTACGTCGTCTCATCGGTGAGCTCGACGAGGCTCTTCTTCAAGTCAGTGAGCAGGGGCACACCCTCGTAGGCCCGAGCCGCCAGCTGCGGGGGCTCGACGGGGTGATTCCACAGCTTCGTCTCCGGTTTGGTGACCTGCCCTCGGACGCTCACCTTCTTGCCAACCAGGTTCTTGTCCGACAGGGAAACGAGCGCCTCGTGGACATAGGGATTGGTTTCGGAGGGGCTCGCCTTGAGCTTCAGGAGCTCCGTCTCCCCCTTCTCATCGTAGATGGAGAACGCAGGCGCCGCCTCCTTCCAGTACTGGAGGTCGCCGACGAGCCGGAAGGACAAGAGCAGGCTGTCTCCTCGAACACCCGCTGACACGTCTCCGAAGTGGGGAGTCCGCGTCAGGAGCGTCGTCGGGTCCAACTCATGGGAAGCCACGGCGGTCGCCAGATCCTTGGGAGTCTTCTTCGACTTCGAGGCACTCTTCTTGCCCTTCTTCTGAGACTCCAGCCAGAGCTGGTCATCGTCGAAGGTGAGGAAGGTGTTCTCGTCGTAGTCCATGACGACGCTGACGGGGACGTAGTCCTCCGTGCCGGACAGCGACCTGGGAATCCGCAGGAGAGCGAAGACATTCTTCTTCTTCTTCAGCAGGATCTTGGGGCCGACCAGGTCCAGGAAGTACTCCGTGGAGGAAGCCTCCGCCTCCGCCGGCTTCGAGTAGGGCGTCATCACCTGGACCAGGGAATCGGGAGACAACGGCGCATAGGACCAGAGAGACAGCTCGAGCGGCAGCTTGAAGCTCCGGTCGACGTTCTCCACCTCCGCTTCCACGCCGAAGCCGCCAACGGTGAAGCTCTTCAGCTTCGGCCTGGGGAACGAGATGCCCCGGGCCCGCTCCCAGACCACGTAGGTCTTTCCGGTCTCCTCGGTGACCTCGAGGCGGAGGTCGTAGCCGTAGGACTCCTGGCGCGTCTCGAGGTACGTCAGGAGGATGGTGTCATCGCTCTCCGCGTAGCCGACGCGCCAGGTGCGCTCATCATCCGCGGACTTCGTCCACTCGAAGCTGACCACGGCCTTGTCCGGCGCGGTGCGCCTGTTCTTGATGGCCCCCTCTTCGAAGATGGAAAGCCTGAGCGTCGACTTCTCGAAGGCGGTGCTGAACACCGGCTCGAGCTCGAGCTCCCTTCCAAGAAGAACACTCAGCCCTGGCGGAGGGGTGGGCTTGCCAGGAGTGGCGCCCTTTCCCTTCCCCTTCTCGGGAGCCGGAGTCTTGTCCGGGGCCTTGGCGGGGCTCGGTTCCTCCCCGGGCTCGATGCCGAGGCCTTCCACGTTCAACGGATTGTCGAACACCGGCGTCCCCGACACCGGGAACTCCTTGGCGAACGGAAAATCAGGGGTGACGGACAGCTCGACCACACCGTTTCCGAAGAAGCCCGCTTCAAACGAATCGACCTCCAGCTCGGCCGTGCACTTGTTCCCGTTGACCTGGATGGGCACGGCATCGACTTTGTGTGACCTGGGAATGCCGTAGGAGCGGGTCTTGAATCCAACGCAGCACGTGGGGCCCTGCGAATCCTTGAGCTCCTTGCCGGATGGCGGCGTCAGGTTCTCGTGGGTTCCCTCCAGCTTGAGCTTGTACTTGCGCCCGTCCGTCTTGAACATCACCACCCGGAACGAAAGTTTGACCGGGGGCACCGCGACGAGACGGATGATGTTCTCCGAGCCCGGCTCGACCTTGACCTCGATCTTCCTGTCCTGTGCCGTAGGGGCCATCGCGTCTACCTCCCCGTCCCGGTGGCGGCCATATCAGGAGAACCGTCGTCCTCCGATTCGCGCGCTTGAAGGTCCTCGTGAAGCGTGCACGGCTTCTCAAGGTTCAAGCTCTTGTCCTGCGGATACACCGCGATGACCCGGAGCGTGTATTTGATTCCACCATTGAGGCCGGCCTTGAGGTCGCCCTCATCCAGCTCGGCGGAGAAGACGCCGTAGGCATCCGTCACGCCGTAGACGACGCCCTCCTTCTTCGCCTGCTGCGTGTATTTGATGCAGTTCTTGGGAAGCTTCACGAGCGACGCATCCGGCTTCTTCGGATTGGGTGGCACCCGCGGGTCGACGATCTCTATCTTGAAGCCCCTGCTGATGGGGATGGCCTTCGTCTTGACGGTGATCACCACCCCATACGAGCCATCGCCCTTGGGCGTGACCTCGAGCTCGGCACCCGGCTGGGCGTCATAGGAGGTACGCGCCGAGTCCGCGACGTCGATCTTCTCCCCCTCCAGGGGCACCTGCTTCGTCCTGGCCTCGGCGCGAATCGCGAGCGTGGAGCCCTTGACGTTCGCATCATCGAGGCTCACCAACCGGGTGATGGAAAGCGAATCCGCGTCGGAGCGGAAGCGCACCTTTGCGTCCTTGTCGAGCGCGGTCTTCCCGATCTTGATGGTGGGATTGACTGCCCGCCAGAAGCTCTCGGGTGCCCCGAGGAGCTTGACGCTGATCAGAGCGCCCTTTTCAGTGAGGGTGATGACGGGCACGTCGAAGCCCGGGCGGCGCAATATCTGCGAGACCTCCGTCGACCACAACTCCAGGTAGCCCTCTTTCGCCTCGCTCCTCAGGTCATCGGCCTTCAACACGACATGATGCTTGCCCGTCGTGTCCGTGGGCAGGAGACGGTCATTCAGCGCGCCGCCACCATTCGGGAACAGACAGCCGAACATCACGGCGATCTTGTTCCCGGGCGAGAGGCTCTTCTTGAGCTCCGCGAAGGCCGAGTCTGGATTGAATTCGACCACGAGCTCACCGGAGAGGCCGCCTGGCTTTGGCGCATTCACCGAGACTCGGAAGGCGCCCTTTCCCTCCTCTTGGAAGTCCGCCAGCCATCCCTCCTCTTTCACTCGCTCCATGGCCTTGCGCAGCGAATCCACGTTCTTCGTCGCCGCCTTGAGCTGGAGGGAGAGCCCGTCCGCGGAAAGGGCGGACAGGGACAGGGGCACGAGCGGCGAATACGCGCACTGGATACGCTCCACGGCCTCCGCGAGCTCCCACGCGAGCAGCGGCTCGCTCCCGGCCGCGCCCTTCTGGCCCTTGGCCGCGTCGAGGAACGCATTGTACGTGAAATGCTGCGTCACGTAGGTCTTGGGACTCTTGATGGTGCCCTTCTTGATGAAGCCATCGGCGACCTCGAACCCCGCCGCCTCCAGGGTCAGGTCCTCCCGCGCTTCGATGGGAATCGCCAGCCCGGCTTCCTTGAATTCCGAAACCTCGGTAGGAGCCTCGGCGTCAGCCCTCCCCGTCCAGTAACGGATGAGCATCCAGCCACGCAGCAGCTTGGGACGGTTCTCCCGGAACGGGATGACCCACGAGAGCCAGCCATCCTTGTCCTTATCCTTGGACTTGCCCTTCCGCTTGCGGACGACGGGAACCGGAACCTCATGGGTCGTGGCGGAGCCCTTCCCCTGTCCGGACGCGCTCCGCGCCCACAAGAGGACAGGCTCGAGCCCTTGCATCTCCAGCGTCCCGAGCGATTCCGCATCGTTTGGCTTCTCGAGCAGCCATTGCCCCCACCCCGGCATCGGCACGGACTCGATGAACATCCCGTCCTTGAAGAAGCCCCGGACGAGGTCGAGCGACAGCGCCCCGCGCTTCACCTTCACGGAGACCAGTTCGTCACCGTTCCCCCGCTGGAGTGCGACGACCTGGACGTGCTCGCCGACGCGTTGAGGCGGATGGGAATTCCGCGCTGGCAGCCAGCCCAGTGCGCCCACCTTCTTCATGTCATCCGAGCGCCAGAGCGGCATGTCCGCGAATCGAGCGAAGCCATGCCGGGTCAACAGCATCAGCAACCAGGCCCAGGTGACCGGGTGGGGATTGTCGAGGGTCGTCTCCTCGGGCAACTGTCCCTCCTCCGGGGCGCTGCCCTTGCCAGCGAAGAGGTTCTTCTTCTCCGCTGCGGAACCCAGGAACGCGTTCTCCTCGTGCGCCCACCAGGCGACAGCGCTCGCATACTCGTCGATCGCCTTCTTCGCGCCCTTCTTGTCCTTGGCATACAGGTCGGTGTACCCGAGGCTCACCATTCCCTCGGCCTCCAGGCGCGCTTCCAACTGTGCCGAAATGCCCGCCCGGCTCCAGTCGTTGAGGTGCCTGAGAACGACATTGCGCCAACGCACGGAAGCCAGCTTCTTGAAGTGCTCGACGTCCTTCCGCAGGCCGTCCTTGCCGGAGTCCGTCCCCGTCTGAAGGAAGAAGTCTCGGGATTTCCCCTCCAGGACCGGCTCCACGAAGATCTTCCTCGCCCTGGCGGGCAGGACCACGTCGATGCTGTCCTTGCGCCCGTCGTAGTCGACGGTCAACTCCCCACAATCCTTCGGCTCGAACGTCACCTTGAGCTTGTAGGGACCCTCGGGCAGACAATTCTTGTAGTTCTCCAGGAGGAGCTTGGCGACGTAGCCGGGCTCGGAGGAGGGCTGGTCGTCTTTCGAGAATGGCAACGCCCAGGTCGAACCCAGCAGGCTTTGGAGCAGCTCCGGATCGTAGGAGTTCCGGAATCTGGCGAGGTGCTGTTTCTCCGGCTCGCGGACGTGCTTCGAGGTGGGCGCCAGATCCAACAGCGTGGCGAGCTCTCCTCCATCCTGGGAACCGGCGAGCGGATCGAAGTAGTTGTTCTGCTCGTTCTTCTCCTCGAAGAACTTGAAGAATTTCTCGGAGCCCTCCGAGAGCTGGAGCTTTCCGTCCGCGAACTCGAGGAGCTGTTGGATCTGTTCCGAGCCACTGGGGGCGAGGACCTCCCAGTGGACGAAGCCATCCCCCAACAGCTCGTTCTTCTCGTCGATATAGCCGATCAACTCGCCCGCCTCGACCTTGAGGTAGGGACGGGAGAAGGTCACGACCTTGGCCTCTTCGAGGGCCTTGTAGATCTCATCCAGGTCTTGATCCGGCTTCTTCCAGACCGCCCGGATGCGCTCTCCCGCCGTCTCGCCGAGTGAGAGGGGTTGTGGCAACCCGACTCCCGCCCCGATTACCAAATAGGAGCCCATCTCGAGCGAAACGAGCTTCGCCTTGTCTGACAGGGACTGGCCCGCGGGGAGATCCTTGAGCCACCGGACCTGGCGGAAGGACTCGTGCTGCGGGTCGATCACAGCCAGGCAGCCATTGCGGCGGGCGAGGGTCTTGTGCCAGGAGACATCCCGGTAGGTATTGGGCTTGCTCCAATCCGGGGGAGCCAGGTGCATGTAGAGGCTGTAGAAGGTGAAGCGCTTGCCTTTCTGCTGTGGCTTGCCCTTCTCCCCCGCCGTCTTCGGAACCACCTCCTCGAGGTCGTGGCGGACCAGAACGAAGGAGTTGTGATTTCCCGAAAGCTCCCGGGACAGCGTGTTGGATTGAAGGTCCTTTCGCTCCTGCTTGCCGTCCTTCGCTGGGGCCGCTCCTTCCTTCTTCGGAGCCGACGGATAGGCATTCGCCAGACGAAGGGCCACGATGTACCCGGGAGCAAGGCAGCGCACGCCCTTGCCCGGGGCCTGAGCGTCCGCTTCCGGCTGCCCCTCAGCGTTGGGTTGTTGGGGCGGAGGGGCGGTGGTCTGGCTCTCGGGTTTCTTCTGTCCCGTAGAGGGCTTGGGAGCTGGCTCCTGTGGCTTCGCTTGCGTGAAGGTGGAGGCGTCCAGATGGACACCCGAGTGGAGATTCCGCAGGTTTCCGAAGGGGAAACGGCCCGCTGAGGACTGCTCCGTCAGGGCATAGTAGTTGACCGGGCGGATTCGCTCCTTCCGGGTATCGAATGGATAGGAGACAACACGCGCGATGCTGGAGACGACGAACCCCGGGGGCACCGGAGTCGCCTTGAGCGAATAGAGGAAGGTCCCCCCTTTGTTGGACTGACTCTCCTTGGACTGGTAGTCCATGTAGAGGTCGTCGGAGATCCTGCTCTGGGTGTTCTCCTCGAAGAGCTTCCTGGCGCGGATCAGCACCAACGCCGCCTCCGCATTCTCCCAGTTGCCCGGAATCACCCGGATGAGATCGTGCTTGCTGGAGAGTTGGGAGAGCCCCTTCAGATCATCCTCGGCCTGGGGCATGGGAGGAATGAACATCCCCGCGGAGATCTTGTTGCCGTGGGTGGCGGGGTCGGCGACCACGAGCCAGAGATCCCGGCCCGCGTCATCCCTGAGATAGGCAAAGCCCACGAGCAGGATGAGGTGGATGGGCTCGTCCTGGTCCATGGAGAATCCGGAATAGAAGATGACCGGATTGTTGAAGGAGAGCGCGTCGAGGACGGTCTCCATCTGCTTCGCGAGGGCCGCGGGATCGCCCGCGATTCGAGCCGCCTCGGCCTTGCGATTGGCGATGCCGTAATCCAGGAGCTTCTTGGTGGAGAAGCCAAGGACCCTGGAGGCGTTGAACTCCCCTCCCGGCTTGAAGTCCGGAGGCTCGACCACTTCGACATCGCCCCCTGTGTAACCCGATGATGAAACGGCATAGCCGCTCAGGTTTTGATTGTAAGGGGCCTCCGTGGGCAGCGTGTGGAACGCGCGCTGGCCGCCCGGGTAGCGCAGGTCGGTGTAATAGTCGGACTTGTCGGCGTTCCAGTGGGTGATGAGCTTGGATTTGAATTCAGCCTCGTCGCCACCGGCCTGAACGACTTGATAATAGTTGTACGTCATGGAGCAGGACGTTCTCCCGCACCAGTTCTTCTCGCCGCCCGGGTAATGTTGTCCGAGGAGAGGGACCTTGAGGATGTGGTAATCCTCCAGAACAGCCATCAACTCCTCGGGCAGCGTGTAACTCCACTTCGGCCAATATCTGAGGCTTGGCATGGCGAACTCTTGAGCGGTGCTCCGAGGACGTCGCACCGGGGTGAATGCTCCGTAGGAAGCCGGGTCCTTCGGACGAACCAGCCTCTTGGACTAAGGACCACCCTCGCTACAGCGGATGTACTTCTCCGGGTACCGCCGGAGATTGTAGGAGTATGCAATATCCCGCAGGTACGCCGTGTCTACTGCGTCCGCGGAATGCTTGAACACCTCATGCGTCGTCCCCCCGTACACTCCTTCGAGTGACAATTCGACGTCATCCCCAGTTTTCGACGCGGCCGTAATCCAATGCGCTTCTGGCCCATCCGAGCCGATCTTGTCGATGGCGATGCGCCATCGCCCATGGATATCCGGCAGGAACTGCAACTTGAATGGCTGCTTCGTGCAGTCGTTCCACTGCATCTCGACGATGCCATCATCGGCTCGCAACATCAGACCCCACACCTTGGGGAACCCCTCCAGGACTGTCTGGGAAGATGCATCGGGGACGAACTGTCCCAGGGAAAGGCTCCACTTATTGGAACGAGCCTTTTCAATGCCTGAAAAGATCGCCTTCTCCATCACCGGGTCCGCAACGAAGTCGACCTGTTCGAGAACCTCTCCCGTCAGAACAGTGGTCTTCTTGTTGAGCTGGTACTTGCCACGGTAGACGACGACCTTCTCGGGACTCCCGACCGCGACCACGAACGCGTTCTTCTTCGCCTCGGCTCGAACCTTGACGTCCTTCAGGTCAAAGGAGCTGGCCAGCTTGAGGCACGCGGCGTCCTTCTCCCAACCGCACGTATACGTGAACGTGCGTTTCACCACCGGCTTCTTCAGGCGGGCAAGGAAGTCGAAGTTGCGCTCGAAGAAGAGCGTCGCCAGTTCCTTCCGCAGCCCGGCGTCCTCTGGCGAGAGCATCGCGGCTCGCAGCGCACTCTCCTCGCGCTGCTCGAGCTTGAGCTTGGGGTTCCGTGCCTCGGCCCGGAGCTTCTCGACCGAGGGTTTCTCCGGCCCCAGGAGGGCCGCCGCCGCGTAGCCCTCCTTCTCTCCGCAGCGGACCTTCACCCACTCTCCCTGGGGCTGCTCGGAGACGCCGCACTCCGTCCCGATCCGCAGCTTCTCGACGGTCTCCGCTTCCTTCGACGGCTCCTTGCGGAGGTTGAGCGAGGAGCCGAGGACGTACACCCGTTGCTCCCCAGCGGCGTTGCCGGGGGCCGCGGCCAGCAAGAAGCAAGAAAGCAGTAGCGTTCGCATCCGCATGGGTCCTGGCTGGAAGACGGGTGGCCGGGCTGACGATTCCACGCCCCGCCGACGGCTGTCCAGCGGGACACCTTCACCCAGGCCCCAGCGTCCCCACCACGTCCGCCAGGCAGTGGGGACATGCGCTGCGCCCCTTCGCCATGGACCTGCCGCACCATTCACACCGCACCATTCGCGGCAGGCTGCACGCCCCGTCCTCCGGAGCGCACTTCGGCACCTCCGGAGCCCCCACCCGCTCCAGCTCCTTCCGGATGCTCTCGTCCCCCAGCTGCAGCCAGGACGACAGCTTCCGGCGGTTGTTGGAGAGCAGCTCGAAGGCGTTGCGCGCCAGCGGCATCAGCGAGGGCCTCGACAGGCGCTGCGCCCACTCCCGGTAGTCCTCCAGCGCCCACAGCACCATCAGCCACGCGTGGGTGTCCCGGTAGACGCCTCCCGCGTCGTCCACCACCACCAGCTCCTCCTTCGACGCCGAGCGGCGCAGCTCCGGAAAGCGGCTCGCCGCCTCCCCGCTCCCGGCCGGCAGGCACTCCAGCCCCACCAGCGTGCGCTGCGTTCCCAGCCACCGCGCACAGCTCACGCAAAAACCACACGTCTCGTCATACAGCACGCTGAGCGCTCGCATGGCCCGCCTCACGCTCCCTCGGGCACGGACACCGGCTGCGGCGACACCCGCGTGTACTCGCGCGGCAGCACCGGCGGCGGCTGCTGGCGCACCTGGCCCGAGCGGCGGATGCGGTTGAAGACATACAGGTTGAAGAAGTGCATCGCCCCCAGCACCACCATCACCTTGCCCACCTTGCCGCAGACGAGCTCGATGACCTCCTGCACCGTCCAGATGGTCTGGTACTCCTTCAGCGACAGCGCCACGTACCCGATGTTCATCAGGTAGAAGCCCACCACCAGCAGGTGGTTCACCGACTCGGCCAGCCGCTCCTTGCCCAGGAAGGCATCGTGGAGGAACTGCGCGCCATTGCGCTGCAGCGTCTTCGCCACCCACACCGTCAGCGTGATGCTCACCAGCAGGTACAGCAGGTACGCCGCCACCATGAAGTTGCTCGTAACGGGGACGTTCGGCTCCATGACTTCTCCCTCGGGGAGCGCGAGCGCCCGGGGCTCCAGTGCCCTCGTCGGTTGGCGCCGCCCTCCCCTGTTGTCAGGGAGTACCGGAAGGAATTTTCGCGGTTGCGGGGCGGGCTTTTCTTTTCAGGGCTGCCAGCTCCACAGGTACAGGCCGAACTCGAGCACCGGGGGTGTCAGCATCAGGACGAGTCCAGCCCACATCACCGGCTCGCGGGAGAGCGGACGCTGCCGCCGCCACGCCTCCAGGGTGGAGACGCACAGCAGATAGAGCGCCGACAGCTCCAGCAGCCCGCCCAGCAGCGGCATGAAGGGAGGCATGGAGATGTCCGCCCCCCACTCCAGCGCGCCCCGCAGGACGAACAGGCCCGAGCACGCCACCGCCACGCCCAGGAAGCTCCGGCCCTCGCGCAGCGGGACGTCGGGCGCGGGCGCGTCCAGGCCCTCGTGGCGCCAGTGCCGGCGCAGCAGGCCGTACGCCCCGAGCGCCACCGCGAGCCCCGCCACCGCTCCCAGGATGGGGCCCGTCTCGAAGCGCGCCCGCGTCACCCACCGGCCGTCCGCGAGCTTCGCCGCGGGCTGCATGGTGAGGGGATCCACGTCGTGAGGGGCCACCACCCGCGGCGTCACCGACACCAGGAGCGCCCAGAGCACCAGCGCGCACGCCACCGCCTGCAGCACCGCCACCGCGCGCAGCCAGATGGCCTCGTCCGGAGGCAGGGCCGCCTCCGCCGCTCCGTCCGCCAGCCGCCTCAAGTCCAGCCCCAGCGCCTGCGCGCTCGCGTAGCGCCGCGAGGGCTCCAGCGCCACCGCCCTGCGCACCATCATCCCGAGCGCCCCCGTCAGCGCGGGCGCCCCCGCCACCGGAGGCCGGCCCGTCACCATCTCGTGCAGCAGCGCGCCCACCGCGTACACGTCCATGCGTGGGTCGGGCGGCGCTCCGGCGAGTGCCTCGGGGGCCATGTACTCGGGAGTCCCCACCACGGTGTGCGCGGCGGTGAGCGTGTCCCGAGGGCCCTCCTGGCGCACGATGCGGGCGATTCCAAAGTCCGTCACCTTCACCCGGCCCTCGCCGTCCAGGAGGATGTTGGCCGGCTTGATGTCCCGGTGCACCACGCCTCGCGCATGCGCGTAGGCCAGCGCGTCGCACACCTGGAGCGACACCCGCACGGCCTCCGCCGGAGGCATCGGCAGCACTTGCGCCAGAGAGCGGCCCTCCACCAGCTCCATCACCAGGAAGCGCTCGCCCTCCTCGTCTCCGAAGTCGTGCACCCGGACGATGTTCGGATGGTCCAACAGCGCCAGGGCCCTCGCCTCGCGGGCGAAGCGGGCCTGTGCCTCGGGGCTCGCCGCGGCCTCCCCCGCGAGGAACTTCACCGCCACCGGCCGGTCCAGGCGCACGTGCCGCGCGCGGAAGACGCGGCCCATACCGCCCCGGCCGATCTCCTCCTCCAGCTCCAGCGAACCGATGCGCCCGGGGTCCGCCCCGTCCTCCCCCAGGAGGCAGCCGGGACACACCGCCAGGCGGTTGCCGTCCACGGGCGTTCCGCAGCGCGAGCAGCGGGAGCTCATCGCTTCAGCACCCGGAGCAGCTCGGCGAGCTCCGCCTCCGCCTCCTCGGGCGCCCCTACCGTGTCCACCACTTCCTCGCGCACCAGCTCGCGGTAGCGCACCCGCGCCCGGTGCAGGAACGTCTTGAGCTGCGGCAGCGACATGCCGTGCGCCTCCGCCGCCTCCCGGTAGCTCGGCACCTCGCCGGGACGGAAGAACTGGAGCACCAGCGCGAAGGGGCCCTTGCGCGCGCCGCTGTCGTACTCGGCCTTCAGCCGCTCCAGCGCCCGCTCCATCACGCTCGCGGCCCACTCCCGCTCGAAGGCCTCGTCCGGCCCCGGCGCGTCCTCGCAGGCGATGCGCTCGGCCAGCTCGAAGTCCAGCGGCATCGCGGCCACGCCTCCTCCCCGCCTCGCGGCGCTCTCGCGCTCGTGGCGGTGCACCAGGTGGTTGCGCGCGGCCGTCAGCAGGTAGCCCCGGAGCCGGCCCTTCTCGGGGCTCAGGCGCTCGAGGAAGTCGTGCTCCAGCAGCCGCACCAGCATGTCCTGCACGGCGTCGCGCGCGGCCTCCGCATCCAGCCCCTGACGGCGCATGAAGACGTAGAGCGGGCGCCAGTAGGTGTGCAGCAGCGATTCGAGCGCCGCCCGCCGCGCCTCCGGCGAGGTCCGTGCCGACCGGATGAGGGTCCAGCGCGTGGGTGGGAAGGAGCCCGGCCCCTCCTCTCGCGGATCTGCGCTCATGCGGAGGGTTCTAGCGCACTTCCGGGGCTGCCTTCTCGGGAGGTGCGCCTGCCCACAAGTGCACAGCCGCTCCGGGCTCTGCTCGTTGCCGGACACGCTTCCTCCGCCCCCTCCGGCGGCGCCTCCGCTTCACCGGAGGAAAGGGCCCACACGCGTTGTCCGGGGCAGATCCCTTCCCTACTGTCCCGCGCTCGAAGCCACACCCCCACTCGCAGTCACACGAGGATGACCATGACCCCTGCTTCCCAGATGCCCATGCCCATGCCCATGCAGTCCGGAATGAACCCCATGATGGGCATGAATCAGATGCCGATGATGGGCATGAACCCGATGATGGGCGGCATGATGGGCATGAATCAGATGCCGATGATGGGCATGAACCCGATGATGGGCGGCATGATGCCCATGCCCATGCCGATGATGGGCATGAACCCCATGATGGGCGGCATGATGGGCATGAACCCCATGATGGGCGGCATGATGGGCATGAACCCCATGATGGGCATGAACCCCATGATGGGCGGCATGCCCATGATGATGCCCATGATGATGCGCATGCCGATGATGGCCCGGATGACCTGTGAGATGGGCAAGGACGGCATGATGTGCCGGATGATGCCCATGGACGCCGGTCAGATGGAGATGATGAAGGACTGCTGCGACGCGATGAACTCCATGATGTCCATGGGGATGCCGGTGATGATGATGTGCAACGGCATGCCCATGATGATGTGCAGCGCGAAGTAGTCCCGCGCCCTCCAGGCGTCTGAAGCACGAGAGCCGGCGAGAAGCCCCATGGGCCCGCCGGCTCTTCGTGTCTCCAGGGGTGCCGCGCCGCGGACCCGGGCTCGGCCTAACCCACCGTCTCCGCGTACGTCATCACCAGATACATCACCGCCTCCACGTTGCTCGTGTTGCGGTAGACGTGCGCCACGTCCGCCTCGAACAGGATGGCGTCTCCCGCGGAGAGCACGTGGTGCTCCTCGCCCCGGTCGATCTCCACCGCGCCCGACGTCACCACCAGGTTCTCCAGCGTCCCCGGCGGGTGCGCATCCGCCCGCTCCTCGGCGTGCGCGGCCAGCCGCAGCTCGTAGAACTCCACGCGCCTCGGCTCGTCGAAGGGGAAGAGCGCGCGCGAGCTGAAGCTCCCGTCATGCGAGGCCAGCCGCTTGGACTGGTTGGAGCGCATCACCCGGGTGCCGCTCTGCGCCGTGGTGCTGATGAGCGCCGAGAAGGGAATCCCCAACGCCCGGGCGATCTTCCAGATGACGTTGATGGTGGGCGCGCTCTGTCCCAGCTCGATCTGCCCCAGCATGGCCCGGCTCACCCCGGACGCCTTGGCGAGCCGCTCCAGCGACAGGCCCCGTTGGGTGCGCAGCCGGCGCAGGTTGCGGCCGACGATGGGCGCCAGGTCGGTCGACGCATCCGCGTGCGCCACCTCGTAGGCCCACTCCTCCTCGGAGGGCGGGGCCTCGGGCGGGGGAGCCTCGGCCTTCTTCTCGCCCGGCTCCCGCTTCTTGCCCTTGCCCTTCGCGGGCGCCGTCTCTGCTTCCTCCCCAGTGGGGGGCGTGTTTTCTCGGACCGATTTCACGTCGGCCAGACCATGACCCACACCCATACCGGCGTCCAGAGACTCATGGGGCTCATGTGGGCGGGCGACCGGGTCGACGAAGGCCTCGGCTCACGCCGCTTGCGGAACTCATCGAGATTGATCACTTCGGCAGCCTGACTCATGGCGGATGGTCTCTCCGATAGCGGAACCATGTCCGTCGTAACGGACGAACGCAATATCCGTTTTAACGGACGCCCTGTCAATCCCTCCTCCTGGACGAGGACCAGCCCGGGAGGCGAGGCCCGTTACGGGCCGCCGTGCGCCTCCAGCCAGGCCGCGGCCTTCGAGGCCTCCGGGTCCTTGTGCGCCGCCAGAAGCTCCTGCCGGGCCTGGGAGGCGAGCTCCCGGGCGCGTGCCCGCTCGTCCGCCGGTCCGCCGTCCCAGAGGGCCCGCGCCAGGAGGAAGCGGAGCTCCGTCACCTTCGCGGGCTCGATGCGGGGAGAGCCGCCCAGCTCCAAGGCCCGTTTCAGCGGGGCAATCGCCTGGGCCGGAGCGTTCAGCGCCACCTGGCTCTCGCCCATGCCGAGCAGCGGCGCGAAGAGGTCCGGGTGCCCCGGCGGGAGCTGCTTCTCGCGCACGGCCAGGGCCCGCCGGTAGTGCTCCAGCGCCTGCCGGTGTTGCCCGCCCTCCTGGTACCAGCCACCCAGCTCCGTCAGCACGGTCGCGGCCTCGGCGGACTCCTTTCCGTCCTCCTCCTTCTCCACCACGCCGAGCGCCCGCTGGTAATCGGCCAGGGATTCGGCGCGGCGGCCCATCCCCCGCAGCGTGTCGCCACTGCCGAGCAGCGGGTAGAAGAGGTCCAACGCGGAGTGCTCCGGCGCCGACTCGGCGATCCGCAACGCCTGCCGGAAGTGCTCCAACGCCTCGCCCTTCCTGCCCAGGTCCCTGAGGGCCTGGCCCAGGCTCACCAGACTGTTCGCCACGTCCGTGTGCGCGGGCCCGAAGACCTTCTTCCGGATGGCCAGGCTGCGCTCGTAGACGGCGAGGCACCGGGTGTACTCGCGCAGGTCGCACAGGCTGGCGCCCAGGGAGTCCAGGGTGGAGGCCACCTCGGGGTGCTCCGGCCCCAACCCCGCCTCGCGCGCGGCCAGGGCCCGCTGGAAGAAGCCCACGGCGGCCGGGTCATCTCCGGCGTTGAGCGCCAGCTGCCCCAGGTTGTGCAGCGCGTTGCCCGTCTCCGGGTGGCTGGGGCCGAGCGCCTTCTCGTAGATGGCCTGCGCCCGGGCCAGCTCCTGGCGCGCCTCGTCGAACCGTCCCGCCTTGACGAGCGCGGCGCCCAGGTTGTTGAGGGCCGCCGCCACCTCCGGGTGCCCGGGCGGGTAGACCTTCTGCCGCAGCGCCACCACCCGGCGGAAGTTCTCCAGGGCCTCGGACGTCTTGTCCTCTCGGACGAACATGGCGCCCAGCGCGTTGGTGACGAAGGCCTCGATGCGCTCATCCCCGCCCATCCGCTCCAGCACCGCGCGGGCGTGCTCGGCCCACTCGCGGCCCTGCTCGTATTGCGCCTGGAGCATCCCCGAGCGCACCAGCCGCGCCGAGGCCGAGGCAATCACCTCGTCATGGCGGCCGGCCTCCGCGGCCCACACCGCCCGCCGGAGCGTGGCCTCGGACGCCGGGAAGTCCCCGGCCTTCTCCTCCAGGGCGCCGAGCAGCTCGAGCACCTCGGCCTGCAGCGGGCGGTAGCGCAGCGCCTCGGCGTCCGTGGCGAGCGAGCGGGCATGCTCCAGGGCGGGCTTGAACTGGCCGCTGTCGAAGAGGGCCCGGGCCTCGGCGAAACGGGCGCGGAGCTGCTCCACCTTCTCGTGGGTGGCGGCGTCCTCGGGCGGGCGGACGGTGGCCCGCAGCGCCTCCACGTTGGCGCAGCCACCCAGGGGCGGCAGCGCGTGGGCGGCCTTCGCGGCCTGGTCCACCAGCGCGGCGTCCGCGTGCGAATAGACGTCGGCGAGCGCCTGGAGCGACTGCAGCCGCCGCTGGAGACAGGCCATGCGCAGCGAGAGCACCTCGTCGGACTGCTCGCCCCGGACGCGCGTGGCCTCGCAGGCCTCGGTGTGCATGGACACCCAGTCGTGGGCGTACGTGTCCAGCACGCTCGCCGTGCGCGTCCAGGACTCGTCCGCGTTGGGCCGGCCGGTGGCGTGGAAGACCTGGCCGAGCGCCGCCTTGCGAGCGTCGTCCCACAGGCCCTCCAGGCGACGGGCACCGCCCCGGCAGGGCTGCTCGGCCGGAGCGCGGAGCTGGAGGGGCAGGCCCACGCCCAGGGAGAGCAGCAGGATGCTGGCGGCCATCCACCAGTGGCGCTGGCGCGTCGGCAGCGTCTGGCCGAGCGCCTCCAGCAACGCCTCCATGGAGGGGAAGCGCTGCTCCGGCTTCGGGTCGAGCCCGCGCAGCACGATGCGCCGCACGCTGGCGGGGACGCCTCGTGCGTCCCGGGGCGGCTCCGGCGCGCGCCACGTGGAGGGAGGGCCCGGATTCTTGCCGTAGGGCCGCTCGCCGTAGAGCGCCTCGTGGAGCGCCACGCAGTAGCTGAACTGGTCCGCCCGCGCGTCGAAGACGCCGCCGTACGACTCGGGCGCCATGTACGCCGGCGTGCCGATGACCAGGCCCACCCGGGTCAGGGGCGTGTCCAGCGGCGAGCCGCTCCGCTCGGGCAGGGACGGCTCGTGCCCGGCGGAAGGAGGCGGGGGCTCCACCGGGGCGGAGACCGGGGCCGGGCTCGAGACCGGCGCCAACGCGGAGAGCGAGGCCTGCCGGGCCAGACCGAAGTCCAGCACGCGCACCCGCCCGTCCCTGCCCATCAGCACGTTGTCCGGCTTGAAGTCGCGGTGCACCAGGCCCGCCGCGTGCGCGGCCGCGAGCCCCCGTCCGGCGGCGAGCAACACCTCCACCACCTCGCGCCAGGGACGCGGCCCCTGCCGGAGCCAGTCGCGCAGCGAGGGCCCCTCCACCAGCTCCATGGCGATGAAGACGCGCTCGTGCCACGTCCCCACGTCGTAGATGGAGATGACGTGGGGATGGGACAGCCGCGCCAGGGCCTGCGCCTCGCGCAGCAGCCGGGCCTGTCCCCCGCTCCGCTCCACCTGGTCGGACCCCGCGTGCAGCAGCTTGAGGGCGAGCTTGCGATCCAACTCGGGGTCATACGCGGCGTACACCACGCCCATCCCCCCAGCGCCCAGCTTCTCGAGCACCATGAAGCGCCCCACCGTGGCGCCGCGCGGGAGCACCTCCTCGGGAGGCGTCTCGGGGAGGGGCGAGGGGGCCGCCACCACGTTGGTGGGCACGTCCTCGGATGACGAGGTGACGCCACTGCGCACCAGCAACTGGCTGCACGAGGGGCACTTCTGCGCGTGCTCGAGCAGCCGGGCGACCTCCGGCTCGGGGAAGCGTCCCAAGGCGGCGTCCCGCACCCGGTTCTCCTCGGGGCAGATGCTGTCGATCGCGCTGTCGGCCATTCTCGTCTCCCGTCTACGCCGGGTATTGTGACCCGGCGGATACAGGATTGACCACCCCCGGAGAGCTCGCGAGTGCCCAGAGATGCACGCGACCACATCCCCGACGTGCGAGACGGGCTCACCCGGGCCCAGCGCATCATCCTGCACACGCTGCACCGGCTCGAGCGCGAGCGCGGGGGCCGTTCCGTTCCGACGGCAATGCTCTACGGGTACGTCGTCGAGCAGCTCGACATGGGACCCGACGAGTTCCAGGACCTCCTGACCCGCCTGGTCGGTCGCCGGGTGCTCTGAGCCGGGACGGCGCGGACGGGAGTCACGGCCCGGCCACGCTCAGGGAGGGCTCCGCGGTGGGGACCCTGGAGGGAGCCGGCCTGGCCGCGCGAACGGGGACCTCCAACGCGCCCAGGAAGCGCAGGGCCTTGATTCCTGGCAGGAAGCAGTAGGCCCCACCGCGGACCTCGACGAAGCGGGTCAGCCCCTCGATGCGCTGGCTGACCGGGAAACCGGGAAGGGTCACCGAGCAGGGTTCCGGATTCACCGGGCACTCCCCCGGCTTCTCGGGAGGAGGAGGAACCGCATCGGGGTTGTCCCCCACGAGGGGATCCTTGCTGTCGTAATACCCGCCGAACTTGGTGCTGTTGAGCCAGGTGTGCTGGATGAACTCGAACTGGCTCCGGATGTTCGCGTTGAGGGCGACGAAGAGCATTCCCCGCTGCTCCCGGCCGTGCTCGTCCAGCCCCTCGTCGTGGTAGGGCCGGCCGCGCCGGATGATTTGATGGCGGGCCACCACGTCCAGCGAATCCTGGCGTTTCCCGGCGATGAGCGCATCCCGCGGGTTGGAGCGGCGGATGTGCGAGCCCACGGGGCAAAGCACGCCCTGGGGATCCTGCGCATAGGCGAAGCAGTTGTTGCGGGTGCGGTCCGCGCCGAGCCGCCGGTCATCCTGCTCCGGACTCAGGGCGAGCGGTGCGCCGCTGCGCCAGCGGCCCATGAGCTTCGCGGCCAGCAGCTCGGGATCCGAGCCACCCTGCTCCTTCAGGAAGACATTGAACGCCTTCACGTTCTGCCAGAGCTTGCGGATGACCAGGTAACTGCCATTGCCGCCCAGGTCCTTGCGCGAGGAGCCCGGTACGCGGGGCAGGTGGTTGCCGGTGTCCCAGTCGTCGAGCACGGTGGGCGAAGGGGGGAGCCGGCCCTGGGCGTTCTCGTAGCCGAGGATGACCTCTCCGGGCTTGATGGACGGGCCCTGGGTGGAGGGCGGGGAGAACCCCTCGATGACGGGCTGGGAGAGGCCATCCTTGAAGCCAAACGGCTCATGGAAGCCCTCGTCCTTGTTGCCCAGCAGGTGCGCGTCCTGGACGAACAGCTCCTCCAGCCCGTGCGCCTCGTATTGCCGGCGCTGGCGCTCGTGGAGCTCTTCCAGCGGCCTCCTGTCACTGTCCCGGTCATCGTTGGTCCGGGTTCCCTCGCTGAAGAGCATGAGGACGACGTGGAGGTCCTCCTGCGTGGGAGCGTCTTCCTTGCACCCACCGAACTCCCAGAACCGGGGGGAGCTCCAGCCCGAGTCCCCGAGGAGGCGCGAGCGGTGCTCCTTCGCCATCCCCTCCACGAACTCCGGAGGGAAGATGTCGCTCAACTCCTCCTGCGTGAAACCGAGCGCCTTCAACCCCTCGGCGGTGAGGGCGATGTTCAGCGCCTCGGGCTTCTTCGCCCCCTGCTTCCGGGTTCGCTGGAGCTCCGCCGCGGTGGTGACCTGGCCCTCGAGCCACCGCAGCCACGCCCTGGCCTTCTCGGGCTCGTTGATCCGGAGGAAGACATAGCGGGCGAGCCGCAGCTTTCCATACCCACTGAAGACGATTGCCTGGATGTCTTTGTAATCGAAATAACCTTGCATGACGGAACGCCTCTCGACCCTGATCGCGATTACAACAATTGCAGCCACTGACTCCGTTTCCGCGAGGACATGGGCACCGCGGCCCTCGCACGGATCTCCCGGTTCCTCCGGATGTTGGAGACGCTCTTGTCGGGGTGCCGGCTGTACCAGGTGAGCGTGGGGAGCTGATGCTGGCGGACCCACCGTTTGAAAGCCGTCTCCCTGTTGCCGCCCCGTTGGATGGAGAGGCGCGGCAGGCGCCCGTCGAGCCGCCACCGGATTCGCGGCTTCGGGAAGCCCTCGGTGTTGCACCAGATGGTGGTCAAGCCGAGGTTGCCCCGGTTGATGAAATCATCCAGATAGCTCTCCCAGCTCCCGTCGTAGTTGCTGAAGAAGAGCAGGTAGTACCGCTTCCTGGAGAGGCTCAGCCGCCGCGGATGGCCGTCCTTCCTCGGAGGAGGCCACCACTGCCTGCCGCCATCGATGAGGACCCAACGTGCGAAGTGGATCCCCTCGATGCCCCCGAGGTTGCCATCGGTGAAGAAATACTTCGCCAACTGCTTCCACCCCCACAACATCAGCCGGAGCACGGGAGGCCGCAGCAGGCCCGGCTTGAGCTCGGCCAGATGGGTGAGATGGTTCTGGGCCTGATGGTCCTCCCGGTTCTGGATTTCCACCATCTTCTCCCGCTGCTTCCGCTCCGCCTCCTGTTGCTTCTCCCGTTGCTTCCTGGCCCGGGCGGACTCCGGAGGCACGGGCTGGGACGGCCCCTTCCGCCGGAGTGACTGCCATTCCTCCCATGCCGCCGACAGGGCCTCGTGGGCGAGCAACGCGCCCCCCATCAGGATCGCGGGAGCGGCGTGGAGGCTCCGGAGGAACCGGACGGGGCCCGAATGCTCGAGCCGCGTCCTCCAGGTGTCCGGCTCGGCATCGTATTCGAGCGGAGACGTACCTCCGGACGAGACTCCCAGCCCCGCCAGCCCGTCCCCCGTCGCGGCGGCCTCGAGCTTCCGCTGGATGCTCGCGAAGCACACGTCGACCTCGCGGTTCAGGAGGTCGTCCTCCAAACCCTGTACCGGGGCGAGGGGCATGGGCCTCGTGCGGTACGCCTGGGTGACGAGTTGGTGGAACTCCCGATGCACCTGGGCGTCATTTTGAATCTTGCTGGCGCTCAGGCCCGCGTAGCTGTTGTAGGGAAGCGCCGCCTCCACCGCATGCTCCAGGAGGAAGTCCTTGAAACGCACCACGTCCGCATCACGTGACAGGCCACAGTACCGGTAGAGCTCTTCCTTCAGCGGCTCCCCCGCCTTGCGAATGAGCTGCTCCAGGAATTCCTCCCGGGGCCCATCGAAGTTCGCCTCGAAGGAGAGCCGCGCGGGGCCTTCCCTTCCGCACTCGTCCCGGACTCCGGGCAGGATGGACCAGCTCAGGAAGTGAACGCCCTCCAGCGCCGAGAAGTCCATGAGGGAATTGTTCCGGATGTCATTGCCCAGCTGCTTCAGCACCGTCTCCAATTGCTCCTTCCGCCCGGGCGGATCGGCATCAATGGGCACGATGACGGTCAGGGCCTCGCGCTTCCCGGAGGGGAAGGCTCGGCGCGCCGCTTGCCCCGCACGTGTCATGGCATCGCTGTGGTTTGTATGGATTTTCATGGAGAGTACCCCCCAGAATGGAATGAGAGCCGGACCGCCGGATGTGATGACTCAATCACAGACGCCATGACAGGCCGCCGGGCACAGGGCGGCGGCCCGTCTCCCTGGCCGCGGGGACCAAACGTGTCAGGAATGAAGCGCGGCTTCGTCGGAACGCGGCTCCCACGAGCCGGGCGCTTCTTGTAGCAAGGCCCGGGCCCGCCGCAGGTAGAGGCGCATCCCCTGCTCGCGAGCGATGTGGCGGGCCTGGAGGAATTCCTCCCGCGCCTCCGCGTCCAGGCCGCGTAGCTTCAGGAGGCGGCCGCGAATCATGTGGAGATCCGCCTTCCACCCCACTTCTCCTCGCTGGAAGCTCGCGGGGGCCAGGGCCCGCTGCACGGCGTCCAGCCCCTCGTCGATCCGCCCCAGCCGCAGGTAGATTTCCGCGAGCATGCCGAAGTTGTGCGGCGTGCCTGTCAGGAATCCGGACCGCTCCCACTCCGCGAAGGCCGTGCGCATGAGCGCCAGTCCCTCCTCGGGCTGGCCCAGGCAGGCCATGGCCCAGCTCTTGAAGATGGTGCACCACCACAACCAGAGCCGGAACCGGTGCTCGCGGGACAGCTCGATGCACTGCCGCGACCAGTCCAGGGTGTCCCGGAAGTCGCGGCGGACCTGCGCGCCGATGGCGGCATAGGTCAGCACGCCCGCGCAGGTGTGGGGGTGGCCGAGCCTGCCAGCGAACGCCACGGCCTCCCGGGCCTGCCGCCGGGCCAGGTCCACCTCGTCATTCACCGAGCGGAGGAAGGAGCTGAAGGCCAGGGCCATCGCGTGCGGGTCGATGGCCTGCTTCACGGCGAGCTCGCGATGCTGCTCCAGGCCGAGCTCCTCACCCGAATACGCCAGCGCCCGTTCGATGTGCTCCAGCGACACGGGCAGGTCACCCCAGCTGAAGAAGGCCATCATCCGGTGTCCCACGGACATCAGCATCCGGTTGCCCGCGCGCTGGCCCAGACGCACCAGCAACTCCCCCACCTCGTGTGCCTCCTCGTAGCGCCGCTGGATGTAGAAATAGGCGAAGACGCCCCAATAGGGCAGCTCGAGCCCGGCCAGGGAATCTCCCAGCTCATGCAACAGCTCGCGGACGCGGGAGTAGAGCCGCGCCGCCTCGGGCGAGCGGTAGCCCTGGAGCTGCACCATGGGCAGGCCCAGCGCCATGAGCAGTTGCAGCTCCTCCCGCGAACGGGAGCCGGAGCCCGGCAGGCTGCGCAACAGCTTGAGCGCCTGGGACAGGTGGCTCACCGCCTCCTGATTGGCGTAGCGCATGGCGGCGCGCAGACCGGCCTTCTTCCAGGCGTCGATGGCGGGCTCGAGCTCCCCTGCCTCCGCGTGGTGGTGGGCGAGCAGCTCGGGCCGGCTCTCCGCCACGTCGGGGAAGTGCTCCACGAGCGCCCGCGCGATGCGCTGGTGGTGCTGGCGCCGCGCGGTGCGTGGCAGGGACTGGTACGCCGCCTCCTGGATGAGGGCATGCCGGAACTGGTACCCGGGCCCGATGGCCTCCTCATGCCGCTGCAGCAGTCCCGCGGCCACCAGCCCCGCCAGGTCCCTCTGGAGCGCGGCCCCGCCCATCCCCGTCAGCGTGGAGAGCAACCCCCGCGTGAAGCCGCGCCCCACCACCGCGCACAGCTGGGCCAGCCCCTTCTGGCGGCGCGGAAGCGTGTCCAGCCGGGCCAGCAGCAGCTCCTGCAACGTGGTGGGAATGGCTCCCCCCGTGCCGCCCTCCAGCAGCACGCGCGTCATCTCCTCCACGAAGAGGGGAATGCCATCCGTGCGCGTCACGAGCTGCTCCACCATCTCGCCCGGCAGCGTCCGGCCCCGGGCCACCTGCTTCACCAGGTGCAGGGTGTTCTCCGCCGACAGCCGCTCCAGCGCGAGCCGGTGGAAGCTGGGGCGCTGCGGCCAGGGCGGCCGGAACTCGGGGCGCGCGCTGAGCACCCCGAGAATGCGCGCATGCTCCACGCGCGCGCCCAGCGAGCCCAGCAGCTTCAGCGTGGAGGGATCCGCCCAGTGGAGGTCCTCCACCACCACGACCACCGGGTGCATCTCGGAGGCGCGCACCAGGAGCGTCCCGAGCGCCTCCAGCACCTCGTCCATCTGCCGCTCCGGCGTGAGCCGCTGGTGCGGGGACTGCTCGGCCACGGGCAGCGACAACAGCGAGGCCAGCAGGTGCACCTGGACCGGCTTCAGCTCCCAGAGCGCCAGCCACGTCTCCAGCACGCGCAGGTTCTCCTGGGGCGAGCGCTCCCGGGACAGCCACATCCGCTGCATCATGTCGATGACGGGATGGAAGGCGCTGGTGGAGAACTGGGACCAGCACTGGAGCCTCAGCCAGAGCGCGTGCCGCGACGGCACCTGCTCGCGCAGCTCCTGGATGAGGCGGGACTTGCCGATGCCGGCCTCACCGCGCAACAGCACGAAGCCGCCCTCCCCCCGCAGCGCGCATTCCCAGTGCCCGCGCAGCTCTTCCAGCTCCCGCTCACGCCCCACCAGCGGGGAGAGGCCGCTGCTCGTGGCGAGCGTCTGGTCGAACCGGGACACCGTCGGGCGGGCCTCCAGCACCCGGTACACCTGGACGTGGCGCTCGCCCTCCAGCGGGCGCGAACCGAGCGGCCGCGTCTCGAAAGCGCGCTGCACCAGCGTGTGCGTCTCCTGGCTGAGCACCACCTCGCCGGGCCGGGACTGCGAGGCCAGCCACGCCGCCACCCTCGGCGCCTCGCCCTGGATGCTGGGCGTGCTCCCGCGCAACTCCTGGAGGAGCCCGTCCAGCACGACCATGTCCGTGTGGATGCCCACCTTCAACGCCAACGGCGCCTGGGACACCTCCGGCAACCGCTCGCGGAGCGCCTGGAGGACGGCGGAGGACAACTCCAGGCCCGCGTGCACGGCGCGCTCCGAGTCTCCCTCGCGCGTCACCGGATAGCCGAAGCAGGCCAGGGCCTCGTTGCCCATGCACAGCGTGACGAAGCCCCCGTGCTGCTGGATGACCCGCGAGAACGAGTGGTGGAAGGTCTCCTCCCACTCGCCGAAGTCCTCGGGATCCAACGCCTGCGCGAGGCGGGCGAGCCCTTCCAACCGGCAGGCCACCAGCGTCACCTGTCTGCGCTGCGGGGCCATGGCACGCGGCGGCCTGTGTCCCAGACGCAGGTGCTCCTCCAGCTCGCACAACTCCTCGCGCAGCTCGGCCGCGGAGAGCAGCCGCTTGTGGGGCTCCTTCGCCAGCGCCACGGCCAGCAGGGACTCCAGCTCCCAGGGCAGCTCCGGGTGGTGCTCGCGCAGCAGCGGCACCGGCTCGGGGGAGAGCACCCGCTCCCGCAGCTCCTCCACCGAGGAGCTGGGATAGGGCTGCTCGCCCGTGAGCAGCTTGTAGAGCATCACGCCCGCGGCCCAGAGATCGGTCCGCTCGTCCAGCGCCTCTCCGCGCCATTGCTCCGGAGCCATGTACGGCGGCGTGCCCGCCAACGGCAGGTACGGCATGGACGAGGGACTGGCCTCGGTGAGGTAGGCCAGGCCAAAGTCGAGCAGCTTCACCGGGCCCCGGCGGGTGATGAAGACATTGCTGGGCTTGAGGTCGCGGTGGACGATGTGGTGCTCGTGGGCATGCGCCAGCCCCGCGGCCACCGCGCTCATGATTTCCAGCGTGCGCCGCAGGTCCGGTGGCTCACGCCGCAGCAACTGGGCGAGCGACTCGCCCTCCAGGCACTCCATCACCAGGAAGGGAATACGCGGCTCCCCCGGCGCGCGTTGCCACTCGGCGACATCGAAGATGCGGACGATGTTCTCGTGGTCCAACCGCGCGATGAGCCGGGCTTCCCGCAGCGCCTGGTCGGTCCGCTCCTTGTGGGGAAGGAGGAACTTGAGGGCCACCACGCGCTGCAACTGGGCATCCCAGGCACGCAGCACCCACCCCATGCCGCCCGCGCCCAGCTCCTGGATGATCTCGAAGCGCCGGTCATCCCAGCCCCCGAGCCGCTCCCCGGATACCGGCCGGGTGGCCAGCACGGGCACACGGGCGACCTTCTGCAAGAAGGAATCGTCGAAGTCCGACTCCTCCCCCGCCGGCAGTGCGTACTCGAGCTGGCTCTCCGCCGAAGGCCGCGAACACGTCTCGCGCGGCCGGCCGTCGGAGCCGTCACATCCCTGCATGTTCTTCCCCCGCGTGCCCTCGAGAGGAGCCCCATGTCGCCCGGCATCCCCTCTCGAAGAACCTAGGGGGCCGGACAGCACCGGGCAACGCGGAGCAGGGAGGGGGGAGCGCGGACCCGCCTCAGTGCTTCCACAACCGTCGTGTGAACTGGCCAGTCGCGTAGGGCACGACCCGCATGCCCTGCAGGAAACCGCTCGGCCGCAGCCCGCGCCCGGAGGAAGCGGGCACCAGGCGCAGCGCCGTGTCCAGCTCGTGCGAGAGGCCCCGTCCTAGATGGATTTCCGCCACGGGGACATAGGCCTGCGAACCGAGCGGAGCGACCTCGAGCCGCAGCCGGGCCTCGTCCCGCTGGATGGCCCGCTGGAGCCGCTCCACGCGGTCCAACCCCTCTCCGCCACCCCCGGTGGGAATGAGGCGCAGGGACACCCGGCCGAGTCCCTCCACCTCGTAGGCGGAAGCAGCCCAGTAGGTGTTGGCGAGGAAGTCGTGGCGCTGGGTCCGCGCGACGCCGGAGCGCAGCTTGCGCCAGGCGAGCGAGGGCGCGGTGATGAAGAAGAGATCCTGATCGCCCTCGCAGTAGGGGGAGCTCGGCGAGGTCCGGCAATGCAGGCGCATGCTGATGCCGAGCGCATCCGTCTTGTCCTCCGCCGTGTGCACGCTTCCCGAGAAGCGCACCATCGCGGGGCCCGCCAGGCGCGCGGCCAGGTCCGCGTGCGCCCCCACGGCCACCTTGGAAGGAGGGACCATCCGGGCCGAGTGCACCACCCCCGTGGGATGGATGAGGCGGCGCCTGCGCGCGAGGAAGAGAGGGAGCAGCACGGGCGACACGAGGGCGCCGGTGACGACACCCAGGGCCCTGGCCGCTTGCATGGCGAACATGAAGAACACTCCTCGAGGTTGAACGGGATACCTGGAGAGAGCACGCTGTCTGGAGATGTGACGGCCACCGGAAGCGGAGCACCATGGCGAAGCAGACTCGCGGAGGACGGGACGGCTCTCGGCCCGAAGGGAGCGGCGAGGACAAGGGCTCGGAGCCTCGGCGGGACTCGAAGGCGCAGGGCTTCCACAACCCCTTCGCCCGGCTCGAGGCCCTGCGCGACGCCCTGCCCTCCACGAAGCCCCAGGTGCGCCGGGAGGACTTCCCCGACGAGCCTCCCGCCCAGGGCCCCGAGCGCGCGGTGGTGCGGCTGGAGGCGGGCCGTGGAGGTCAGGAGGTGACGGTGGTTGAGGGGCTGGGCCTTCCCGCGGAGGAACTCCAGGCGTGGCTTCAAGCACTGCAACGGGGCCTGGCGTGTACCGGCTCGGTGGAGGGCGAGCGGCTGGTGCTGCGCGGAGACCACCGCTTCAAGCTCCCCGACCTGCTGCTGCGCCGGGGCGTGAAGCGCGTGGTCCAGGGCTGAAGTACCACCGAACCTCTTCGAGCATCACGGGCCGCTGAGAACGCTGGCCGAGTCCGGACGGAGCTCGATTCAAAGCTCCGGCGGCTTCCTCGGAGATGGCCGCCCATCAGGGGCCGGGGCTTGAAGCCCTGCCGGGCCCCTTCATCGAGGAGGGGGACGCGGCACGCGGGCAACCTTCTTCGCGTGCGCGATCGACTCCAGATGTTCCTGCCGAAGGGGACTATCTCGACGGAGTCGGCGCACCCTTCGCTCCGTATCCTCCAGCATGGCCCACGCTTCGCGAGCCTGCCGGGGGAAGAGGTGAAGGGACTGTACGTAGAGGCAGGTGACGTGGACGCGCATCCCCAAGTCGCGGAAGCCGAGTTGCTGGAGACGGCGAAGCCACCGACCGAACTCCTTCCACGGCATCCTCTCGCCGTATGCCTCGGTGAGGATGGTGCTTGCGATGATGCGTTGCACCGCGAGGCGCTGAGAAGGCGTCTTCGCCTTCTGAAGCCAGCGTTTCTCCAACTTCAAGAACTCGCGTTTGTAGTCTTCGTACGGCGCCTTGGCTTCGATCAGCCCCAAGAAGAGAAGATCGATCTCACGACCAAACGAGGGAGAACGCTCCCGGCTTGCGGGTTCCATGCTCAGGCTCCAGGACAGGGCTTGTCGTTAGCTTGCCATGGCCAGAACCCGTGACGCATACAAGCGTCGTAACAGGCTTGACATTGCGTCTCGCCCCATTTCCGGCCATCGATGCCGTCACCTCCGGCGCGAATGCACTTCACGTAGCGCGGTCGGCAGATGTCCTTGTCCCATCGCTCCCTCTCCTCTTCTGTCGGAAGTTCGAGGATCGGCGCGGCTTCGGACTCAGTGCGTCCAGGCAGGAGATTGTTGGGCTGGGATTGCGTCGTCGTTGGAGCCACGGCTCCACACCGCTCGTACTGGCTGGTTCAGGAAGATACGCGGTCGCCTCTGCTGGTGCCGCTGCCGTGGGGCTCGGAGTCTGCGTGCTGATGCTGCACCGCACGCGAGAAGCATTTCAAAACGCGGGCTGCCGCACGTTTCACTGGTAGGCGTCTACCAGTGAAGCCGGCTTCGACCGTTTGAAAGGGATTGGTACTGCTCAGGCCGCGGGGGCCTTCGGCACGTCCTCGGACTTCTGCTCGGGTGTTTCGGCACCGGGCGCGGCGGGCGCCACGGCCTGCTCCGGCGAGGGCAGGGATTGCTCGCGTTGAGCAAGCTTCTCCCCCGCGCGCTCGGCTTCCTGGAGGAATTCGGCGTACTCGTCCTTGCGCGCGGCGGCCTGCTGTTGCGCCCGCTCCGTCTGCTTCCCCGCGGCGGCCCGGCCCCGGACGACGGCCCGCTGGCTGAGCACCACGCCCACGCCCAGCACGCCCCACTCCAACGCCGTGGCCAGCCACCCGCGATCCACCCAGCCCTCCACGCCGTTGCGCACGAACTCGACGGCGAGCAGGAAGGCCTGTCCCGTCAACGCCGCCCCGAGCGCGGTGGACCAGGGGCGCAGCTCGAGCACGCGGGCGGCGCCGTAGCACAGCAGGGGCAGCACGGCGAGCACCCAGAGGTTCCTCACCGCCAGGCCGATGACGTACACGAGGCCCTGGAAGGGCAGCGACTCGAGCCGCACGGAGAGCCGCACGCTGAGGTCTCCGGCCAGCACCGAGCCCATCACCAACGCGAGGAAGCCGAGCCCCACGATGAACTGGGCACGGCGGATGCGGACGCGCAACGGCTCGAGAATGGGCTTCTTGGGAGTGCTCACGGGGACCGTAGCCTAGCGCATACACGGACCCGGAGCGTATGGGCGGGCCTCACTCCTCGTCGTCCCCGTCCGCCGTGCCGCCCGGGGTGCGAGGAGGCGGCCCATCCCCATAGAAGACCTCCTCCATGACGAGCCCGTGGGCCGGAGCGGTGGGGCCCGCCCGCTTGCGATCGCGCGCGGCGAGGACCTCGGCCACCCAGGTGTCCGGACGGCGTCCCTTGCCCACCTCCACCAGGGTGCCCACGAGGTTGCGCACCATGTGCTTGAGGAAGGCGGTGCCCTCGATGACGAAGGAGAGCTCGTCCCCCGAGGTGCCCTGGACCTCCACCCGGCGCACCTCGCGCAGGGCATGGGCGGCCTGGCAGTTCGAGGCGCGGAAGGAGGAGAAGTCGTGCCGGCCGAGCAGGTGCGCGGCCCCGCGGCGCAAGGCCTCCACGTCCAGGGGGGCGAACACCTCCCAGTGGGTGAAGCGGCGCAGGGGCGAGCGCGAGGGCCTGTTGCTCACCCGGTAGCGGTAGCGCTTGCCGCGCGACCAGCGGCGCGGGTCGAAGCCGGCGGGTACCTCCTCGGCGCGGACGACGGCGATGTCCTCGGGGAGCAAGCCGTTGAGCCCCATCCAGTAGGCCTTGAGCGGCAGCACGCGCTCCGTGTCGAAGCACACCACCTGCCCCGTGGCGTGCACTCCGGCGTCCGTACGGCCGGCCGCTTCCAGGGCGACGCGCTCGCCGAGCAGCTGCTCCAACGCCTGCCCCAACCGGGCCTGGATGGAGATGCCGTTGGGCTGCACCTGCCACCCCACGTACCGGGTGCCGTCGTACTCGAGCGTCAGTTTCAGGCGGGGCATGTCAGCGGTACTTGAGCCAGGCCGCGAGGAGCTCTCCCACCATCTTCCCCACGGGGAGGTGGTGCTTGCGCGCCATCGCCTCCAGCGCCTCCAGCTGCGCGGCGCTGACGGGCACCGGGACGATGCGCTCGCCGCCGGAGCCGGGCTCCTCCCCGCCCGACACCGACTCCATCTCCGTCTCGGTGGTGGACGCGGGCGCGGGCGGGGGGCGCAGCCGCTGCTGCTCCTCCTCCAGCTCGTCGAGGAAGAGCTGCTTGAGGAAGTTGGAGAGGTGGAGGCTGGTGGGGGTGAACTCGTAGGTATTGAGGAAGCGGTCCAGGTCCTGCTGGAAGTGCCAGGCCGTGGGGTAGCGCTTGTCCCTGTCGCGCTCCAGGGCCTTCATGAGGATGGCTTCCACGGGCTCGGGGAGGTCCGCGCGGAAGTACGAGGGCGCGTACACCTTGCCGTCCACGATGCTGCGCATGACGGCCACGTCCGACTCGCCGGTGAAGAGCTTGAAGCCGGTGAGCCACTCGTAGAGCACGGCGCCCAGCGAGAAGATGTCGCTGCGGTGATCCAGGGGCTTGCCCAGACACTGCTCGGGGCTGAGGTAGCTGAGCTTGCCGCGCAGCTCTCCGGCGCGCGTCTGCTCCACGCGGTTGGCCGCCTTGGCGATGCCGAAGTCCAGCACCTTCACCGTGCCGTCGAAGCACACGAAGATGTTCTCCGGCGTCACGTCGCGGTGGACGATGTTGAGCGGCGCCCCGTACAGGTCCACCTTCTGGTGCGCGTAGTGGAGGCCCTCGCATACGGACGAGGCGATCTTCAGCGCGTACACCATGGGGAAGGGAATCCCCAGGGACTCGGCCTTGGGCACCACCCGGCGCATGTCCCGGCCGAAGAGGTACTCCATGCCGATGTAGTAGCTGTCGCCCACCTTCCCCAGGTCGTGGATCTGCACGATGTTGGGGTGGTTGAGCTGGGCGGCGAGCCGCGCCTCGTTGAGGAACATGCGCACGAAGGCGGGCTGGCGCGACAGGTGCGGGCGGATGCGCTTGATGACGACGGTCTTCTCGAAACCGTCCGGGCCGGCCTGCTGGGCGAGGAACAGCTCCGCCATGCCGCCCACCGCGAGGCGGTCGATGAGCTGGTACTGGCCGAAGGGCACGGGGGCTCGGGAGGCGGCGGGGGACATCGCGGGCACACGATAGCGCTCCCGGGGCCCGCATGGCCAAGGCATAGGGAGGGCGGGGCGGGTTCTTCGCGCCGGGCAGGGGGAGCCGCGTAGGGCAGGAGGGGTTCCACCCGCCCTCCGGCATCCGCTGCCTCGCGCGTCAGCCCGGGCGGCCGGGCCCCGGCTCGGGGAGTGGGTGGAGGGAGTAATGTTTGAGATTGCGGTGATACAGAGCTCCCGCGCTGAACCCTCCTCGCCAGCGCGCCAGGACACCACGAGGGTGCACGAAGGCCCGGGCGCCTGCTCGGCGAAGGCGGAGGAAGGCAGACCGGTGAGAATGTACAGGTTTGGCCCCTATGCTAAGGGTGCTGGAGAAACGCGCAGTCCAGCTGGCTCCACGAGAGCGTCTCTCGCGGGGGAGACGATTCGCCTGCGAGCGAGCGGAGAGGCCATTCATGGGCATCCCTCCCACGAGGAGCGAAGGACCTGGCGGCCCACCCGCCAGGGAGACGACGGTCGAGGAGCTGCTGGAGATGGTCTCCCGGCTGTCGGCGAATGATCCCCACGCCCAGTGCCGCGTCGGTACGGGGCCGCTCGCTCCGGTGGCCCAGGCGCTCAACACCCTGTCCACCCAGCTCGTGGGAGGCCGGACCCGCGTCAGCGAGGCCTTCGGTCTCCAGGCCCTCGTCGAGCAGGCGCCCAACATGATGCTCGCGTGCGAGCCGGATGGGCGCATCCGCTTCATGAACTTCACCCTTCCCGGCTTCGTGCTCGGAGAGGTGATGAACCTGAACGTCTACCACTTCATCGCGCCGCACGAGCATGAGCGGGTGAAGCCCATCATCCAGCACGTGCTCGAGACGGGCGAGCCCGCGGGCTACGAAATCCACTCCATCGTCAAACCCGGACCCGAGTGGTTCGCCGTGCGCGTGGGCGCCATCCGGGCGGGCCAGGAGATCGTCGGCTTCACGATGATCCTCACGGACATCTCGGACCTCAAGCAGACCCAGGCCCGCCTGGAGCAGTCCAACCAGGAGCTGGAGAGCTTCGCGTACGTGGCCTCCCACGACCTGCAGGAGCCGCTGCGCAAGATTCAAACCTTCGGCGATCGCCTGAAGAAGACGTCCGGCGAGAAGATGGGGCCCGAGGGGCTCGACTACCTCGAGCGCATGATGGGCGCCGCCTCGCGCATGCGCCGGCTCATCGATGACCTGCTCAGCTTCGCCCGCTTGTCGTCCCAGGCCAGGCCCTTCTCCTCCGTGGACCTCCAGGCACTCGCCCGCGAGGTGCTGGGGGACCTGGAGACAGCCATCGAGCGGGCGGGCGCCACCGTCACGCTCGGCGAGCTGCCCACGCTCGACGCCGACCCGACCCAGTTGCGCCAGCTGCTGCAGAACCTCGTGAGCAACGCCCTCAAGTTCCGCCGCGAGGACGTGGCCCCCTCCGTCTCCCTCCAGGCCACGGTGAACGAGCAGACCCAGCAGTGCGAGCTGCGGGTGGAGGACAACGGCATCGGCTTCGAGGAGAAGTACGCCGAGCGCATCTTCCAAGTCTTCCAGCGCCTGCACGGACGCGGCAGCAAGTACGAGGGGACGGGCATCGGCCTGGCGATCTGCCGGAAGATTGTCGAGCGGCATGGCGGCAGCATCCGCGCGCACAGCTCCCCCGGAAACGGAGCGGCCTTCATCGCCTCGCTGCCCCTCAAGCAGTACGCGAGCAAATGATGACCCTGGGGGGATGCGTCAGCGTTCGCGTCCCATGTGAACGCCCGTCCAGGGCCCTACCCGAAGAGCCAACGCGAGCCCGAGTGCATCGCCAGCTCGCCTGGCCGAGGCGTAGGCAAACTGGCAATAATTCTACAGGTTTGGCGCTTGTGCTAAGGGTAGGGGCGAAACGCGCAGTCCAGCTGGCTCCACGAGAGCGTCTCGCAGGGGGGACGATTCGCCTGCGACCGAGCCGAGAGACTATTCATGGGCGTTGCTCCGACGAGTAGCGAAGGATCTGGCAATGCTCCCGCCAGGGAGACGACGGTCGAGGAGTTGTTGGAGCTGGTCGACCGCCTGGTGGCGAACGATCCCCACGCCCGGTGCCAGGTCGGCACGGGGCCGCTCGCGCCCCTCGCTCAGGCCCTCAACCACCTGGCGACCCAGCTCTCCTCGGGCCGCACCAAGGCGAGCGAGGCCTTCGGCATGCAGGCGCTCGTCGAACAGTCGCCCAACATCATGCTCGCGTGCGACCGCGACGCACGGATGCGGTTCCTGAACTTCACCACGCCGGGCATCACCGTGTCGGACACCCTGGGCCGCAGCGTCTATGAGACCATGGCGCCACACGAGCACCCGCGGGTCCAGGCCATCGTCAAGGGCGTGCTCGAGACGGGCGAGCCCGCGGGCTACGAAATCCACTCCATCTACAGACCCGGGCCCGAGTGGTTCAACGTGCGCGTGGGCGCCATCCGGGCGGGCCAGGAGATCGTCGGCTTCACGATGATCCTCACGGATATCTCGGACCTCAAGCAGACCCAGGCCCGCCTGGAGCAGTCCAACCAGGAGCTGGAGAGCTTCGCGTACGTGGCCTCCCACGACCTGCAGGAGCCGCTGCGCAAGATTCAAACCTTCGGCGATCGCCTGAAGAAGACCTCCGGCGAGAAGATGGGGCCCGAGGGACTCGACTACCTCGAGCGCATGATGGGCGCCGCCTCGCGCATGCGCCGGCTCATCGATGACCTGCTCAGCTTCGCCCGCTTGTCGTCCCAGGCCAGGCCCTTCTCCTCCGTGGACCTCCAGGCACTCGCCCGCGAGGTGCTGGGGGAC
>NZ_JBJMQP010000250.1:0-66087 GCF_045802625.1 Hyalangium sp.
AACAAGGTGCTGATCCTCGGCAGCAGCGTGGCCGACGGACTGAACAGCCCCGAGGCCCAGGCGGTCTATGCCTGGGGGCTGACGCCCCAAGTGGTGACGCCGGCGCAGTGGCACGACATGACGGCCGATCAGTTCATGTCCTATCAGGCCCTCATCATTGGCGATGCGGCGTGCGAGGCCGGCCCGGCCGCATACCAGGTGGCGATCGACACCCGCGCCACCTGGGGCGCCATCGTCGACGGCGACGTGGCCATCGTTGCCGCGGCCCCGAGCTCCAACGGCCAGATTGATCTGGTGACCAGCGCCGTCAACTTCGCGCTCAACACCGTGCAGTACCGCACGGGCATGTACATCGCGCTGGGCTGCGCCTACAACAGCGCCCCGCCCGACAAGGTGGTGGATCTGCTGGAGCCGTTCGGCACCTTCAAGGTGCAGGGCCTGTCGACGTGCGCCGACAGTGGGCACATCTTCCAGATGAGCAACGATGTCATCTCCCGGAACATGTGGGACGCGTTGCTCGTGGGGAACGACGGGTGTTCGACGGGTACGGTGTTCACCACCTATCCGGATCGCACCTTCTCGTATGTGGCGCTGGCGCAGAACTACGACCCCTCGGTGCCCATTCCCGGCCAGAAGGTCTATAGCGATTTCACTATCGACTACGGCAACGAGACGCCCGTCGTGGGCACGCCGTATGTCCTGGTGCGCGGCGCCGCGCCCTACGGCGGTGGCTGCGGCTCGCCCGACTGGATTCCTTCGGGTGAGGAGTGCGACCTGGGCGACGGCATCAACGGCGCGCCCGCCAGCGGTGGACAGCCGCCCAGTGAGACGTGCTCGTGGTCGTGCCGCCAGCACTGGTGCGGCGATGGCCATGTGGACACGGAGTTCGGTGAGGAGTGCGACGATGGCGTCAACAACGGCCGTGACCTGTCCCTGGTCGGCGCCCCGGTCGGCGCGTGCTCCTCGTTCTGCAAGATCCCTCATATGCCGTCGGCCCATCCGCCGGTCGCGGTCTGCGCGAACAGGACGGTGTCGGCGACGAACCAGTGCGGCATGACGGCCGACATCAACGGCGGCTCGAGCGATCCAGATGGCGATCTGGTGGGCTGCGTGCAGAGCCCGGCCGGGCCGTACAACATCGGCAACACGACGGTGACGCTGACGTGCACGGACCAGAAGGGCAACTCAAATGCGTGCTCGGCCACGGTGACGGTGCTGGACAAGGTGGCGCCGGTGGTGACGCTCACCGCGCCGGTGAACCAGTCGCTGGAGTGCACCAAGGGCGGCACGTACACCGACCCGGGCTACAGCGCGAACGACATGTGCTCGGGCCCGCTGCCGCAGAGCAGCGTCACGAAGACCGGCACAGTGAACGTGGCAGTGCCCAGCGCCTATACGCTGAGCTACTCCGCCACGGATCCGGCCGGTAACCGGTCCCCGACGGTGACGCGCAACGTGACCGTGGCCGACACGCTGGCGCCCGTCATCACGGCCCCCGTAGCCGGCCCGGTGGAGTGCGGCGTGATGGGGTATACCGATACGGGCGTCACGGCCAACGATCAGTGCGAAGGCGACATCACCGCCAAGATCGTGAAGAGCGGCTCGGTGAACACCGCCGTGGTTGGTAACTACCCGCTCCAGTACACCGTGTCGGACACATCGGGCCACGCCGCGCAAGCGACCCGCACCGTGCCTGTGCGCGATACGATCAAGCCGACCGTGACGCTCAATTCCCCGGTGAGCCAGACGGTGGAGTGCGGTGGCACGTATACGGATCCGGGCGCCACGGCCTCGGACCTGTGCGCCGGGACGCTGGTGGCGTCGATCAACAGCAGCACGATCAACATGGCCGTGCCGGGCTCGTATGTCATCAACTACAAGGCGACGGACCCGTCGGGCAACGCGGGCGTCTCACCCGGCCGCTCGGTCACGGTGCAGGACTCGCTGGCGCCGAAGCTGACGCTGGTGGGCTCGGACAACGTGCCGTTGGAGTGCGCCGCGACATTCACTGATCCGGGCGCCACGGCCAATGACCAGTGCTACGGCAACCTGACCAGCTCCATCGTCAGGACGGGCACGTTGGACAACAAGCTGCTGAACACGCCCCAGACGCTGACCTACAACGTCAAGGACGCGAAGAACAACGCCGCGACTCCGGTGACGCGTACCGTGACGGTGAGCGACACGCAGGCGCCGTCCGTCACCATCTCGGGCGCGCTGAGCCAGATGGTGGAGTGCGGTAGCTCGTACACGGACCAGGGCGCCACGGCCAACGACGCATGCGCTGGCGTGCTGCCGGCGGTGGCCACCTCCACGCCCAACGCGAACGCTCCGGGTAACTACGCGGTGAGCTACACGGCGACGGACCCGTCCGGCAACGTGGGCACCTCGTCCGGCAGCCGCACGGTGACGGTGGAGGACTCGCTGCCTCCGACCATCACCCTCAATGGCCTGGCCACCCTGCCGCTGGAGTGCGGCTCGACCTTCAACGATCCGGGCGCCACTGCGACGGATCAGTGCGTCGGCAACCTGAATGTGACGGTGGCCGGTGGCGTGAACAACAAGGCCCCCGCCGACTACACGCTCACCTACAGCGCCAATGACGGCAGCGGCCACATCGCCTCGACCGCTCGCACGGTGAAGGTGCGCGACACGCAGGTGCCCACGATCACAGTGCTGGGCGCGACGGACCAGACGTTCGAGTGCGGCTCGACGTACACCGACCCGGGCGCCACGGCCAATGACGCGTGCGCCGGGAACCTGACGTCCGCCATCCAGACGACCCAGTCGGGCGACACCAGCTCGACGGGCCAGTTCACCATCCAGTACAGCGTGACGGATCCGTCGGGCAACAAGACTGTCTCGCCCACGGTGCGCACGGTGCACGTGAACGACGACGAGGCGCCGATGCTGGCACTGCTGGGGCCGTCCACCCAGTCGCTGGAGTGCGGCTCGCCGTACACCGACCCGGGCGCCACCGCCAGCGACGCGTGCTTCGGGAACATCTCCAGCCGCATCACGAAGACCGGCTTGGTCAACAACATGGCTCCGGCCAACTACCAGGTCACCTACAACGTGACGGATCCGGCGGGCAATGCTGCTCCGGCGGTCCACCGCACGGTGAACGTGTCCGACACGCGGGCTCCGTCCATCACCGTCCTGGGGCCGCTCACCCAGTCGGTGCAGTGCGGCAGCGGCGCGTACGCCGATCCGGGCGCCACGGCCTCTGACGCGTGCGCGGGCGACCTGACGGCCGCCATCGTGAAGACGGGCAGCGTCAACTCCGGCGCTGCGGGCAGCTACACCATCAAGTACAGCGTGGCTGATCCGTCGGGCAACTCGGTCACCTCCTCCGACGTTCGCTCCGTCACGGTGGTGGATGAGCTGCCGCCGAGCATTGCCCTCAACGGCTCTCCCAGCCCCGCGCTGGAGTGCGGCACGCCGTTCAGCGATCCGGGCGCCACGGCCAATGACGCGTGCGCGGGCGACCTGACGGCCCAGATCCTCAAGACGGGCACGGTCAACGAGAAGGTGCCGGCCGTCTATCCGCTGCGCTACAGCGTGACGGATCCGTCCAACCACACGGCGACGGTGGACCGCACGGTGACGGTGAGCGACACGCTGCCGCCGACGCTGGCCCTCAATGGCTCGGCGACGCAGGTGGTGGAGTGCGGCTCCAGCTACCTGGATCCGGGTGCCACCGCGACGGACGTGTGCGCGGGCAACCTGGACGCCGCGGTGACGGTGTCTGGCTCGGTGAACGCGGCCGCGGTGGGCAGCTACAACCTCACCTACAACGTGTCGGACACGGCGGGCCACGCTGCCGCGGCCGTCACCCGCGCGGTGCAGGTGAAGGACACGCAGAAGCCGACCATCTCGGTCACCGGCCCGCTCGATCAGACGTTCGAGTGCGGCTCCACCTATACGGATCCAGGCGCCACGGCCTCTGACGCGTGCGCCGGGAATCTGACGGCCGCCATCGTGGCGCAGCGCTCGGGCAACACCAACCAGCAGGGCCAGTTCACCATCACCTACAGCGTGACGGATCCGTCGGGCAACAAGACTGTCTCGCCCACGGTGCGCACGGTGCACGTGAACGACAACGTGGCGCCGACGCTGGCGCTCAAGGGCGCGGCCCTTGTGAACCTGGAGTGCGGCTCCGCCTATGCGGATCCGGGCGCCACGGCCCAGGACGTGTGCGAGGGCAACCTGACGGCCTCCATCACGACCAGTGGCACGGTGAACTCGGGCACGCCCAACGACTACACGCTCATCTACAACGTGGCCGACACGGCGGGGAACAGCGCGCCGTCCGTCAGCCGCAAGGTGCACGTGCAGGATACGCAGAAGCCGACCCTCACCGTGCTCGGCCCGGCTAGCACCACGTACGAGTGCGGCACCACCTACACGGATCCGGGCGCCACGGCCACGGACTCCTGCGCGGGTAACCTGACGTCGCGCATCGTCGCCACGCAGACGCCCAACCCGAACCAGCCGTCCAACTTCACCATCACCTACAGCGTGTCGGATCCGTCCGGCAACACCACGGTCTCGCCGGTGACGCGCACGGTGACGATGAACGACAACCAGCCGCCCACCATCTCGCTCAACGGCCCGGCCAGCCAGGTGTTCGAGTGTAGCTCCAACCCGTATGCCGACCCGGGTGCCACGGCGAACGACTCGTGCGTGGGCTCGGTGCCGGTGTCGGTCAGCGGCTCTGTGAACACGCGGGTGGCGGGCCACTACGTGCTCAGCTACTCGGCCCAGGACACGGCGGGCAACACCTCGCCTATGGTGACTCGCGACGTGCAGATCACCGACACGGTGGGCCCGGCCATCACGGTCAACGGCGGCATTGCCGTCACCGTCGAGTGCAAGGGCACGTATACGGATCTGGGCGCCACGGCCGAGGACGTGTGCTCCGGTCCGGCCCCGGTCACCACGGACAACTCCGTCACCACGGACGCCACGGGCTTCTACCTGGTGCGCTACTCCGCGACGGACGCCAGCGGGAACACGAACATGGCAGTGCGCAACGTGAACGTCACGGACACGCAGGCGCCGGTCATCTCGCTCAACCAGCCGATCCCGATGCAGCTCGAGTGCGGCAGCCCGTACGTGGATCCGGGCGCCACGGCGAGTGACGCGTGCCAGGGTGATGTGACCAGCTCGGTCTTCGTCGAGTTCAACGGCGTGGATAACAAGACCGAGGGCAGCTACATCGTGAAGTACCGGTCCCGCGATAACTTCGGGAACACGGCCCACGCGTCGCGTGACGTGCGGGTGAGGGACACCACGGCCCCGGTGCTCACGGTGGTGGGCCCGGCCACTGAGGAGATCGAGTGCGGCGTGCAGCCTGCGCTGGGGGTCACCGCCACGGACGCCTGCTACGGCGACCTGACGGCCAACATCGTGGCCACGCCGGCCACGCTGCCCAAGGTGCCGGGTGACTACACCGTCTTCTACTCGGTCACGGATCCGGCTGGGAACCGGGCCCTCAACGGCGCGTCACGCCATTTCACGGTGGTGGACCCGGCGCCGGAACTGCAACTCAATGGCGCAGACACCGAATCACTCGAGTGCGGTTCCTTCTATGCGGATCCAGGGGCCACGGCTTATGACGTGTGCTTCGGGGATGTCACCGACCGCATCACCCAGACGGGCTCGGTGAACACGAAAGTGCCGGTGAGCTACTCGCTGGCCTACAACGTGACAGGCCCCACAGGAGAGAGCGCTCCGCCGGTCTACCGTACGGTCAACGTGTATGACACGCAGGCCCCGTCGATCACCATCCTTGGCCCGCTTGACCAGCAGTTCCAGTGTGGCAGCGGGCCGTATGTGGATCCGGGCGCCCTGGCCACCGACACGTGCGCTGGAGATCTCTCGGCCGCCATCGTCACGACCGATACGGTGAATCCTCGGGTGCCGGGCCACTACACGGTCGTCTACAACGTGGCGGATCCCTCAGGTAACACCGCACCCGCAGCGAGCCGTACGGTCGAGGTGGTCGATGATCAGCCTCCCGAGATCGCTTGCCCGGGTCCCACGGTCGTTGAACTCTTCGAAGGCGAGGAGGCCACTGTCACCCTCGAAGCCGCTCGGGCCACAGATGCATGTGATCCAGAGGTGCGGATCTCCGGCCCCACGCAGACGCGCTTCCCGCTGGGCACCACGACGGTGACGTACACGGCGACGGATGCTTCGGGCAACACAGCGACCTGCTCGTCGACCATCACCGTGCTGACAACCGCTCCGCCCGACACGTTCATTGTCTCCAGTCCTCCCGACCAGACCGAGGACGCGGGCGCGACCTTCGTGTTCGACGCCACGAAATCCAATGTGACGTACGAGTGCAGCCTGGACGGC
Source organism: Hyalangium sp. (assembly GCF_045802625.1). Lineage (NCBI taxonomy): Bacteria > Pseudomonadati > Myxococcota > Myxococcia > Myxococcales > Archangiaceae > Hyalangium > Hyalangium sp. Next base: position 6,367 of record NZ_JBJMQP010000250.1, read on the forward strand.
GCCGACTTTACGCCGTGCCCGGCCAGCACCCAGTTCACCGAGCTCGCCGAAGGCAAGCACACCCTACAAGTGCGCGCGAGAGACAGTGCGGGCCAGGTGGACCCGACCCCCGCCGCGGCCTCCTGGACGGTGCTGCCTCCTGCGCCGATTGGGAGCCCGGATCGTGACTTCCTCGGAGGTGGGCGTGGCTGTTCATCCACGGAGGGCGGCCCGTCCTGGCTGGCGATGCTGGGGCTGGGGCTCTTCGTGGCCCTGCGCGCCCGGAAGCGGACGGGCACGCGGGTGCTGGCCCTGGCCACGTTACTCCTCGAGGCCAAGGCCTTCGCGCAGCCCCAGCCCGTGCCCTCGTTCGAGCTGGAGCTCCTGAAGCTCAACCCCAGCGGCACGGGCTCGCTGGTGCTGGGGACCGGCGAGCTGTTGCCAGCGGGCGCCTATCGTCTCTCCCTCACCACCTACTATGAGAAGGATCCCCTCGTTCTCTTCCAGGACGGCGCGCGGCTGGGCGCGGTGGTACGGCACCGAGCCACGGCCCAACTGGCGGCTGCCTATGGCTTGTGGGGCAGGGTCGAGCTCGGAGTGCAGCTCCCCGTGCTCCTTCTCCAGCGAGGCGATGATCTCACGGCCCAAGGCGTTGCCCCACCCGCAGGAGGCCCGGCGCTCGGCACGCCTCTGCTCACCTTGCGGGCGAAGCTGCTCGCCGAGCGAGAGCAGGATCCAGTGGATCTCTCGCTCGGAGTGCAGGCCGGTCCTCCCTTGGGCCGAGGCACGGCGCTCGCTCGGGAGCTGCGTGCCACGCCCAGTCTCATGGTGGGCCGCCGCTTCGGCTTCCTCCGCGCCGGGGTCGACGCGGGCGTCCTGCTGCGCTCGCACACGATCCTCAGCCCGGACACGAGCATCCACGACGAGATCGGCCACGCGCTGCGCTTGGGAGCCGCCCTGGCCACCGTCGGTGAAGGTATGCGGGGCGAGCTGGCCGTCATCGCCTCGGTGCCCCTCTCGCGAGAGGGCTCGTCCGTCGAGACCCTGGTTGGTGCACGACTGCCATGGGGGGACTCGCTGGAGGCGTACGGCCTGGCGGGCCTGGGCTATGGCAATGCTCCGGGCACCCCCGACTTCCGATTGCTGCTCGGGGTGGCCTACGGCCGCACCCACCCGGCTTGCGTCACGGGCGGCAGGCACCAGCCCCAGTCTTGCCCGGACCTCGACGATGACGGCGATGGAGTGAAGAACCGCGACGATCTCTGCCCACTTGAGCCCGGCTCCATGGACAACCAGGGCTGCCCGCTGAAGGACACGGACTCGGATGGCATCGCGGACGGAGTGGATCGCAGCCCGGCGAAGGACTCGGACGCTGATGGAGTGCTGGACGCGGAGGATGCCTGTCCCGCCGAGGCCGGCATCCCCGAGATGCACGGATGCCCCGCCAAGGACACGGACACCGACTCGGTGCTGGACCACCTCGACAACTGCCCAGAGGTGGCAGGCCCCGTCGAGAACCACGGCTGTCCCGCCAAGGAGAAGCAACTGGTGGCCATCCAGAAGGGCCGCATCGACATCCAGGACACGGTCCACTTCGAGTTCGATCAGGCCACCATCCAGCCCCGCTCCTTCCCGCTCCTGGATCAGGTGGCCCAGGTCCTCGTCGAGCACCCGGAGATCCTCTCGGTGACCATCGAAGGCCACACGGATGACCGAGGCTCAGCCGAGTACAACCGCGACCTGTCCCAGCGGCGTGCGGAGTCCGTCCGTGACTACTTCGCCCAGAAGGGGGTGGCTCGCGAGCGCATGGAGCCCAAGGGCTTCGGCAAGGAGCGCCCCGTTCAGCCCAACACCACCGAGGAGGGCCGCGCGGCCAATCGCCGGGTGGAGTTCATCACTCGCTACGTCCAGGCCGTCCCGTGAGGAAGGGGGCCCTCGCGGGGCTCCCCTGGGGGTGCCTGAGGAGGCGAAGGGTCGCTCAGGCGGCCACGAACTGCCGCTCGACGAGCCGGCGGTAGAGGCCGTCCTGGCCCATCAGCGTGGAGTGGCTGCCGCTCTGGACGATCTTTCCGCCCTCGAGCACCAACACCCGGTCCGCGCCCATGACCGTGGAGAGCCGGTGGGCGATGATCAGCGTGGTGCGGCCCTTCATCAGCCGCTCCAGCGCGTCCTTCACCAGATGCTCGCTCTCGGCGTCCAGCGCGCTGGTGGCCTCATCGAGGATGAGCAGCCGCGGATCCTTCAGCACCGCGCGGGCAATGGCCACGCGCTGTTTCTGGCCGCCCGACAGTTGCACGCCGCGCTCTCCCACCAGCGTCTGGTAGCTCTCCGGGAAGCGCGTGATGAAGTCGTGCGCGTTGGCGGCCCGCGCCGCCTCCTCCACCTCCGCGTCGCTGGCGCCCGCCTTGCCGTAGCGGATGTTGTCCGCGACGGAGGACGAGAACAGCAGCGGCTCCTGGGCCACCACGCCGATCTGCTGGCGCAGCCACTCTGGATCCAGCGCCTTCAGGTCCTTGCCGTCCAGCAGGATGCGGCCGCCCTGCGGATCATAGAGCCGGCCCAGCATCGAGGCGATGGTGGACTTGCCCGCGCCGGAGGGGCCGACGATGGCCACCACCTCGCCGGGCTCGATGTTCAGATCAATGCCCTGGAGCACCGGCACGTCCGCACGCGCGGGGTAGCTGAAGTGCACCTCCTGCAGCTGCACGCGGCCCTCGGTGCTGGCCAGCCGCTCGCCGCCCGAGGCAGGGATGGCAGGCGGGCGATCCAGCAGCTCGAACACGCGCTCGGCCGCGCCCGAGGCGCGCATGAAGTCCGCCCAGAGATCCGTCAGCGCGCCCAGCGCGAACGCGACGGTCGTCGAGTACAGCATGAAGGACGCCAGTCCACCCACGGTGAGCACGCCGTTCACCATCAGCCGGCCGCCGTACCAGAGCACCACCACCGAGGCCGCGAAGCCGCCGAAGGAGGCAATGGCCATGAAGGTGGAGGACTGACGGATCCGGCGCCGCGAGATCTGGAAGGACTTCTCCACCGCGCTGGTGTAACGAGCCACCTCGCTCTTCTCCGCCGCGAAGGAGCGCACGGTGCGCACCCCGGACAGGCTCTCCTCGGCCACCTCGTTCGAGACCGCCAGCGCGTCCTGCACCTCCTTGGAGAGCTTGCGCACCCGCCGCCCGTAGATCACCCCGCCCACCGCTACCGGCGGCACCACGGCCAGCATCAGCAGGCTGAGCCTGGGCGAGGTGTAGAAGAGCATCCCAATGCCGCCGAGGGCTTGCGCCACGTTGCGCAGCACCATGGAGATGTTGGTGCTCACGGTGTTCTGCAGCACCGCGGTGTCCGAGGCGAGCCGGTTGGTGAGCTCGCCCGTCTTGCGCTCGTCGAAGAAGGCCACCTCTTGCGACATGAGGCTGGCAAAGAGCTTCTGCCGCAGCCGCGTCACCACGCGCTCGCCCGCGGTGGAGAAGAGGTAAAAGCGTAGCGCCATAGCCACCGACTGGATGGCGACGACGGCTCCGATCCCCAGCGCGGTCTGATCGATCAACGCCCGATTCCCGGCACTTGCCGCGTCGATGATCTGGCGCATGGCTAGGGGGTAGAGCAGGCCCATGAGGGCGCCGATGACAAGGAAGAAGGAGCCGACACCCAAGGTGGGCACTTCCGGCCGGGCCAGACTGAGCAGCCGGCGCAGCGTCACCTTGGGAGCAACACGGGGGGACTTGGGGGCTTTTTCCACGCGGCGCAGCCTAACCCGAGTGTGCCGGGGGCGCAGCGGTTCGTGGGCAGAGCGTGCTGCCCTCCGAGCGGTGGGCTGCTAAGTCCGCGAATCGCTTACGCAAGCCTCACGAGGGCTCGGAGGAGGAGCGGCCACGCCACTCCGGCGATTCCTGGAGCGAGGTGTTCACTCGCACGGAGCCATCCTCCGTCGAGCGCGAGAGCAGGCGCACCTCCTCCGGCTGCACGAACTCGAGCAGCTCATAGGAGTGCGTGGCGAGGAGGACCTGGACGGGAGGCGTCTGCGGTGTGCCGACGGTGAGCCGCCGCAGCATGTTCATGACCTCGCGCAGCATGCGGGGGGGCAATCCCCGCTCCGGCTCGTCGAGGGTGAGCACGTCCGGGAGCGGTGTCTGGTGGGGAAGGACGAGGAAGGCGAGCAGGAGCAGCGCGCTGTCGGCCACCTGCCAGGGGGTGAACCACAGGCCCGGCTGCCAGCGATCCTGGAAGCGGAGCTGCTGTGAGCGCGGCCCTGTCTGGTGCACGGCTACGTCCCCGATGTGCGGCACCAGCCGGCAGAGCTGTTCCACCACGGTCTCCCGCTGCGCGGGCCCCAGCGAGGCGAACACGCTGGCCAGGTTGTCTCCGTTGGGGCTCAGCGTCGTGGCCCGCCCCAGCGAGCTGTCCTCTCGCAGCGCGCGCAGCTCCAGCGCCAACCCTTGCACCGCATGGCCATGCATGGACCACGAGTCGAGCTCGACGATGGGGAACGACAGGCGCACCTGCTTGCCGTCCGTGAAGGTCCACTGCAGGGAGATGGGCTGCGTCGCATCCAGGCGCCAGTAGTCCGAGTGCTCACACGCCATCCGGTATTGCATCCCCTCGAGCACCGAGGTCTTCCCCGAGCCGCTGGGCCCCACCAACACCGTCAGGGGCGTCAACGACAGCTCAAGCTCCCGCAGGCAGCGGAAGTTCTCGAAGCGAACCGAGCGGATCATCGGCTCCGCTCCACGTGTAGGACGCAAACCCAGCTTTTCACGGAAGTCATTACAGCCATGACCTATATTTTACATCGGACTGAAATTCTCATCTACTGGGGTTGAGGGGTGAGGCTGTACCCACCGTGTTCCCAGAAGGACATCATCTTGGATCCCATCGTCACGGGCACTGTGTTTCAGGAGCGTTACGAGGTCGTCTCCAAGCTGGGCGAGGGAGGGTTCGGCCAGGTCTACCGGGCGCGGCAGCGCGTCACCCACCATGAGGTGGCGATCAAGGTCCTGCGGACCCTGCATACGACCAATGACACGCACATCGCGCGCTTCCAACGCGAGATGCAGCTGTGCGCTCAGCTCTACCACCCCAATATTGTACGGCTGATCGACTCGGGGAAGGCGGAGCCGGATCTGCTGTACACCGTCTTCGAGTACGTGCCGGGACGGACCCTCACGGAGGTGCTGGCGGCCGAGGGCGCGCTGCCGCCGTGGGAGGCCGCGCAGCTGATGCTCCAGGTGCTGGATGCGCTGGCCTGCGCGCACAACAAGGGGGTGATCCACCGCGACCTCAAGCCCCAGAACATCATGGTCACCACCACGGGCGTGCGGCGCAACGCCTTGGTGCTCGACTTCGGGCTGGGCACGCTGCCCTCGGAGAACCAGGAGGATCTGGCGAAGATCACCCAGACGCGCGAGGTGCTGGGCACGCCCACCTACGCCGCGCCCGAGCAGCTCCGGGGCGAGCCCGTGACGGCGCTCGCGGATCTCTACTCGTGGGGGCTCATCTTCCTGGAGTGTCTCACCGGGCGCCGCGCGGTGGATGGGGCCACGCTGCAGCAGATCATCTTCAAGCAGCTCGGGCCCGAGCCCATCTCCATCCCCTCGTGGCTCGAGAACCACCGGCTCGGCCGGCTCCTGCGGAAGGTGACGAACAAGAACCCCGAGCTGCGGGACATCTCCGACCCGAACGTGATGCGCGAGCTGGAGGCCTGTACCTCCGAGGCCTGGCCGGTGAACGAGGCCGGAGCGCGGCCGCCCACGCCTTCCCAGCTCCCGGCGCCGGACACGCTCCCCGGGATTGCCGAGGGCGAGCGCCGCCAGCTCACCGCCGTCTGTTGTAGCCTCCGCCTGTCCGAGCAGGGCGATGCCATGGACGAGGAGGATCTGGACCGGCTGCTGAGATCGCTGCACGCCAGCTGCGCCGAGATCGCCCGCCAGTATGACGCGCACGTGGGCAGTGTCCTGGGCGAGTGGATGCTGTTCTACTTCGGCTACCCCCGGGCGCAGGAGGATGACGCCCGGCGTGCGGCCCGCGCGGTGCTGGAGATGAGCGCGCTCATGGAGCAGCAGGCCGCGGAGCTGGCCCAGAAGCACAAGCGCCGCCTGGACTTCCGGGCGGGCATCCACACGGGGCTGGTGATCAGCCAAGGGAACCGAGCCGGCGCCTATGGGAGCCTGCCCTCGCTGCTGGGCACCACGCCCAACCGCGCGGTGCGGCTGGAGTCACGGGCCGAGCCGGGCTCCATCCTCGTGAGCGAGGAGACCTCGACGCTGCTCCGTGGCCACTTCGCCTTCGAGCCCGCGGGGGAGAGCAACGGCGGCTCCGCCCGGCCGGTGTTCCGGCTGCTCCACGAGTACAAGGGGCCGGCCATGCCTCCGTCCCAGGTCGGCGTGCTGTATGGCCGGGAGCAGGAGCTGGACTACCTCCAGCAGCGCTGGTGGAAGGTGAACGCGGGTACGGGGCAGAGCATCCTCCTCACGGGCGAGCCGGGCATCGGCAAGTCGCGGCTGGTGCAGGAGCTGATCCGCCACGTTCGAGGCACACCGCACACCGTGCTCGAGGTCCGCTGCGTCCCGGAAGGCCGCAACAGCGCCCTGTCCCCGATGGTGGATCTGCTGGAGCGGCTGCTGGGCGTGAGCCGGGACTGGACGCCGGCGCAGACGATCTCCGCGCTCGAGGCGCTCCTGTCTCAGCACGGCTTCGAGCTGAAGGAGGCCATGCCGCTGTTCCTCGGGCTGCTCTTCGTGAAGGGGAGCGCGGACCGCTACCCCGCGCCGGATGTCTCGCCGCAGATGACCAAGGAGCGGACCCTCGATGCGCTGGCGGGCCTCTTCTTCGAGATGGCCCAGCAGCAGCCGCTGCTGCTGCTCGTCGAGGATCTGCAGTGGGCGGACCCGACGACGCTGGAGCTGCTCTCCCACTTGGTGAAGGACGTCTCCAGCGCCTCCATCTGCCTGCTGCTCACCGCGCGCCCGGAGTTCACCGTGTCGTGGGCGACCGCGCACCACCTGCAGCTCAGCCGCCTGGACCGCAAGCGCATCGAGGAGATGGTGGGCGGGCTCGTCCAGCACAGGGCCGTGCCGCCAGCGGTGCTGGAGCAGCTGATAAACCGCACGGACGGCGTGCCGCTCTTCGTGGAGGAGCTGACCCGCATCGTCGCCGAGGCGCTGCCCAAGCGGGGGGAGACGCCCTCGCGCTCGTGGACGCTCTCGCAGATTGTCATCCCCACCACGCTGCGGGACTCGCTGATGGCGCGCTTGGATCGGCTCGGGCCGGCCAAGGAGGTGGCGCAGCTCGCCTCGGCGCTGGGGCGTGAGTTCAGCTACGAGGTGCTCAAGGCCATCTCCCTGCGCGAGGAGCCCGTGCTCCAGCAGGAGCTCAAGGCCCTGGTGGACGCGGATCTCGTGCACCGCCGGAGAGGCGCGCGCAACCCCACCTATCTCTTCAAGCACGCGCTCATCCGCGACACGGCCTACGAGTCCATGCTCCGGCCCGTGCGCCGCCAGGTGCATGCGCGCATCGCCGCCACGCTGGAGGCACACTTCCCGGAGCTGGTGGAGACGCGCCCGGACCTGTTGGCCATGCACCACTCCCAGGCGGGCCAGAAGCGCGAGGCGATTGGCTACGCCCAGAAGGCCGGCATGGCGGCGCTCATGCGCTCGGCCAACCAGGAGGCCATCGCGTACATCACCGAGGCGATGTCCTGGCTGGACGTGGCGGAGGATCCGCGCGAGCGGGCCCAGCTCGAGCTGGGGCTCAATGGCGTGCTCACCCCGGCGATGATGGCCATCAAGCTCTGGTCCGACGCGAGCATCGGCGCGCTGGTGGAGCGCTCCCAGCAGCTCGTCGACATCCTGGGAGACAGCCCGCAGACGGTGCCGACCCTGTGGGGCGTCACCCTCTTCCACCTCACCCGAGGCAACCAGCTCCGGGCCCGGCCGCTGGCCGAGCGCCTGGTGTCCATGGCGAAGCAGGCGGGCAGCACCGAGCTGGAGATCATGGCCCAGAACGCGCTGGGCAACAGCGCCTTCACGTCGGGCAAGCTCGCCGAGGCGCTCGGGTACTTCGAGCGGACGCTCTCCGTGTACGAGCCCTCCAAGCACCAGGCGCTGGCCAGCCTGTACGGGCAGGACGCGCGGAGCTGGAGCGAGGGGTTCGTGAGCTGGGCGAAGTGGCTGATGGGCTACCCGGATCAGGCGGAGGCCCACTCCAAGCGCTCGCTCGAGTGGGCGCAGGAGATGAAGCACACGAGCAGCATCGGGCTCGGGTACCTCTATCGCCTCAACGTCATGCAGTGGCGTGGAGAGCGGGAGAAGCTCATCGAGGTGGCCAACGCCGGTGAGGAGTTCCTGAAGCGGCACGGCCTGCCGATGCACGCCCTGTACTGCCAGCTGTTCCGAGGCTGGGCGGCGGGGGATGCGGAGCTGCTGCGCCAGGCGAACACCACCCTCCAGGGCGCCGGGCTGGAGCTGGGAAAGACGTACCACAGGCTCCTGCTGGCGGAGGTGGAGCTGGAGGCAGGCCGGCACGATGTCGTGCTCGCCATGGCCGACGAGCTCATCTCCTGGGGGCACGCCAACGCCGAGCTCTACGTGATGGCGGACTTGATGCGCCTCAAGGGCCTCTGCCTTCGCGCCCGGGGTGAACACGCCCAGGCGGAGGCCGTGCTCCGGGAGGCCATCGGGACCGCTCAGGCCCAGGGCGCGAGGATGCTGGGGCTCAGGGCCGCGATCGCGTTGGGCGAGCTGCTGCGCGAGCGAGGGCGGCCGGCCGAGGCCCGGGAGCTCCTCGCGCCCCTGTTGAAGGAGTTCACCGAGGGCTTTGACACGCCCAACCTCGTTCAGGCCAAGGAGCTGCTCGGGCAACTGACCGCCTGACCCGGAGCGGACTCCAGGCGGACAAGGCTCCCAGGCGCCGCGGCACCTGGGTCAGCCGCTCAGCCCGTAGTACCGGGCCGGGTTCTCCCAGAGGATCTTCCTCATCGCCTCCTCGGGCAGCGCCGAGCGCAAGCCGATCAGGTGCTCCACGATGTCATCCCCATGGTCGGCATGGGGGTAGTCGGTGCCGAACAGGAGGTTGTCGGCGCCCAGGTGCCGGATGACGTCCGCGATGCCGGGCTCCTCGGGCTCGACGCCGATGAAGCACTGGCGGCGGAAGTACTCCGAGGGCTTCATGCGCACGTTCTCCGCCACCTCGCCCGCCATGAACTTGTAGGAGTTGTCCAGGCGCCACAGCCAGAAGGGCAGCCAGCCGCAGCCGGCCTCGAAGAAGCCCACCCGCAGGCGTGGGTGGCGCTCCAGCACTCCGCCCTCGATGAGGGTGAGGATCGCCAGCATCTGCTCCAGCGGGTGCGAGGACGCGTTGTGCGCGAAGCGGGTGCTGAAGCGATCCGCGCCGGCGGTGGGCAGCCGCGCGTGCGTGCCCTCATGGAGCGAGACGGCGATGGAGAGGCGCTCGCAGGTGGACCAGAAGGGCTCATAGTCCGGGTGGGCCAGGGTCCGGCCGCCCACGGGGTTGGGAGGCACCACCACCGCCTTCCACCCGAAGCTGGCGATGCGCTCCACCTCCGCTGGCAGCGCCTGAGGCTCGTGCAGACAGAGGGCGCCCACGCCGCGCAGGCGCTCGGGAGCGGCGCGGCAGAAGTCCCGCAGCCAGTCGTTGTAGGCCCGAGCGAAGGCCGTGGCCCGAGCCGGCTCCATGCCGTCAATGCGCAGCAGGAACAGGCCGAACGAGGGATAGAGGAAGGCGAGATCCAACCCCGACTCCTCCATGGCCTGCAGGTGGTGCGAGGGCGTGACGCCGGGAGAGTAGGCCCCGGTCCGCTGGGCGAGCCCCCAGGCCACCTCCACCATGGCGCGCTCCGTCACCCCGTTCCACGCGGGCTTCCCATCGAGCATCAGCGTGGGGATGGCGGGCAGCAGCCCCTTGGCGCCCAGCCGCGCCACGCGCTGCTCCAGGGACTCCTCCGGCACGATGACCTTCTCGTAGGGCGCGCCCTCCTTGTACTGAGGGGGCAGATACTCCTTCCACATGTCGATGGGCTCGACGACGTGGCGGTCCGCATCCAGGATCCGAAGACCTTCACGCATGGGTGGCTCCTACAAGAGGATGGGGACGGGGTTGAGCTGCGCCTCGGTCAACGGGCTGGAGCGCCAGCCCAGCTTCACGGGCACGTCGTAGAGGCGCCCGGGCGCGAAGCGGGGCCAGAAGTGGCGCAGCCCCGGCACGGTGACCTTCACCACATGCAGGTCCACGTCCGGCCGCGTCAGATCCAACACCAGCGTCTCCAGCCCCGCGCGCTCGGCCTTCGCCACGCACGTGCGCACGTCGTCCCGGAGGTCCACCTGCTGCGGAGGCTTGGGGTAGTCCGCCAGCGTCCGCGGGGGCACCGTGTCATCCGGGTGGAGGAAGGACGGATCCTCCATCTTGAACTCCGCCCAGGGAGACCTCGCCTTGTCGCTCGGATCGAAGATCTGGTTGAACTCGGTGAGCGAGCGCTGGAGCGCGATGCGCGCATCCAGGTGGGCCCCAAAGCCAATGCAGTACGCGCCCGTCCGGCTCGACATCCCCAGCGCGACGAAGGTGGGGATCTCCAGATCCTGGGTGAGATCCAACGCCCACACCCGCCACTGCTGAGAGCGGTAGTTCTCCTGCAGCGCCTGGAAGTAGGGATCCTGGAAGCTGCTCAGGTCCACTCCCGGCCGGCGCAGGCGGTTGTACCACCAGAGGCCCACCGCATCCCGCTCCGCCAGCTCCAGGAAGCCCTGGAGGATGGCCTCCTCCAGGCAGTTGCCGGCCGCCGTGCCGTTGGAGTCCCCGGTGCTGAAGCGCGCGTTGGGCGGGGCGGGGTAGCGGTTGTAGCAGAACGAGGTGGGCAGGTACCGCCGGCGCTCGTGCGTGAGGGACCAGACCGGAGTCCACTCCACCTCCACGCGCTCGTCGAACGGCAGGGGGATGCCCATGCGCTCGTGCTGGTGCCTCCGGTTGATCTCCTCGCGGTCCCGGTATTGTGCGGCACTGAACAACAGCAGCGCGTGTGGATGGTATGCAGCCTCTCCCAGCTCCGAGAGGCGCGCGCTGAGGCGGGGCTCGTCGCCCTGGAACAGCGAGCTCCAGCGCTCGATGCCTTCGCCGAGAGCGCTGGCGCGGGACTGGGCAGGGGTGCGCCCCTTGCCGAGGCTCATGGCGTGGAACTCGGTGAAGTGGGGCGCCTTCGAGGGCACCGGGCAGAAGAAGGTGGAGGCGAAGACGGGGCGCAGCGGGTGGGTGCGGGACTCGAGCGGCGCCAGCGTGCAGAGGGCTCCGGTGAGCGGGCTGAGCTGGTGCTGGAGGCGCGCGAAGGTCTGCTCGGGCGTCACGGTCCGGAAGCCATTGTCCTCGGTGAAGCCCCGGGGGCGAGACTCCAGCACCACGGGCTTCTCGCCGCGCTTCCTCAGCAGCTCCCCATCGCCGCACACGGGGCACTGGGGCCGCCGCACCACGGGGTGCTCGGTGAGCTGGAAGCGGGACAGCTCCAGCGAGAGCAGGGTGTGGCCCAGCGAGCCCTGCTTGCCGGAGGCGATCCACCGCGCCAGCGCCAGGGCAGCCAGCTGCATCCCCGCCTGGAGGCTCGCGGGCACCTCCGCGCGAGGGGGAAGCAACGGGCCCGCGTGGCCCTTGTGCTCGCGCAGGAAGCTCTCCACGGGACGGTTCCACCGCAGGCGCTGCGCGAGGCAGGCCCAGCACGGACCCTCATCCGGGCGGAACACCGGCCCCATCCACGGCATGGCGCCCGAGGGCTTCACGAGGAACCAGGGCTCGTGCCGCTCCAGCGCCCGGCGGTTGAACGCCTCCAGCTCCGGCGTGAGGTAGTCCTGAACGAGGACCACGTGGAGCGAGGCTCCCTGCTGCACGGTGAGGCCCGCGCCGCGCAGAGCCTCGATGAGGGGCGCGGGCTCTAGACCCTCCAGCGCATGCACGGCCACGGGAGTGGCTGAGAGCCGTGAGTGGGCCTCCGCAGGGCTCACACCCAAGGCCTGCCAGAGGGCGGCGCTCTGGGGGGGGAGCTCCGACCCAGACTCGGAGAGGTGGCCCTTCTTCTCCATGTGCGCGAGGGCATAGAGCACCTCGGGCGCGGAGACCTGTCCCTCGAGCGCGTCGATGAGCTGCTGCACGGAGCGGCGGCCGTCGAGCATCCCCGCCACGAGCACCTGGCTGCGCCCTGTCAACATGTATTGCTCACGCTCTGCCAGGAGGAAGGCCCGCTCCGAGTCGAGAACCTCCAGCCGGAGGTGAGCCTTGAACTGCATCACACGATTGAAAGGGTCGCTCATGGTGGTCACCGGTGACTCTAGCGAGTGCAAGCCATTGACTCATCGGGTCGGCGATGACCCGCGTACATGCATATGCGATGACTATCCGTTTGCTGGTGGGGAGAGGCGGGTGTCGCAAAGAGTTGCGCTCCGCGTATGAGTGTCAGTGATGTCGCAAGGAATTGAGGTCAACCGCTAGACAATATGATAAACTAAACGGGCGGCCGTGAGCAGTCCAACCCCTGCGGCCGCGAGCACAAAAGAGAGGGAAATCGTGATCACTACCAATAATGCAGCGAGCTCGATCCAGCAGTTCGGAAAAATCTGGCCGCAGTGCATCGCGCGTGCGTGGCAGGACGCGGACTTCCGTGAGGCGCTGAAGCGCGACCCCACGGGGACGATCCGTGAGTCCTACCAGTTCACCTTCCCCGAGGGCGTCAAGGTGGAGATCGTCGAGGGCCACTCGGCCGAGCAGTCCGCCCAGGCGGACACCCTGCGCATGGTGATTCCCCCCGCGCCGGCCATGGAGCTGCGTGAGGTGGCCATCACCGACGTCGAGAAGGGCATGGATGGCGCCAAGCCATACTCGCACTTCTCCGAGCACTTCACCTTCACCAGCTGACCCACCCCGGTCCAGCCCCGAGAAGATGTAGCGCCTGAGAGGACTCTCATCCGGGAGCTCTCCGGGCCCAGCGCTGGGTCCCCCTCCCAGCGTGTCTCTGCCTCGGTCATCTCCATCATGGAGAGCGGCCGGCCTCCGCTCTTCACATCCGAAGGCATTCATGGCTCTTCGTGAGACGCTTTCCCTGGCGCCCGGTGTCGCCCTGGCACGCACCGCTGATGGCCGGTGCGCGGTGGCCGGGCGCGTCCGATTGGAGTTGCCGCCCGTCTCTCCCGGTGTCACCGCCGCGCTCGAGGCCCTGGCCCAGGGTGGGCTGGGCTTGGAGGCGCTGGCCGAGCTCGCGGGCGGTGGCGGGCTGACGGACGCGGCCCTCTTCCATGGCCTGGTGGGCGCTCTGCGCGCGCATGGGGCGCTGGCCCGCGGTCTCTACCTCGATGAGGTGCTCCTCGCCCGGCTGGCCCCGGAAGGGGCCCATGAGCCCAAGGCCTCGGTGCGAGGAGATGTGCGTTACCAGCTCTCCCGCTTCGCCTTCAGCCGGAGGGTCGATGCGGGCCTGATGTTGGAGACGCCTCTGTCGTTGTCGAGCGTGTGGATGGCGACGTGGCATGGCCCGGCGCTGCTGGGAATGCTTGCCACGCCGAGGCGTCCCGCCGAGCTGGCGGAGGCAGTGCCGGGCATCCCCGGAGAGGCCGCGGCCGCTTTCCTGCGCATGCTGCTGGAGGCGGGAGTTTTGGTGGAGGCCGGAGCCGATGGCGTCCCCATCGAGCCCGAGGCGCTCACCACCTGGGAGTTCCACGATCTGCTGTTCCATGGCTGGACCCGCTGGGGACGGCACGAGAAGGGCTACGGTGGCGCCACCTATCGCTTCCGGGGCCGGCGTCCGCAGCCCGGAAGGAAGCCGCTGCCCTCGGGAGAGCCGGTCCCCCTGCGGCGGCCCGAGCTGGCCGAGCTGAGCCAGCGTGACGGCTCATTCACGGCGGTGCTGGAGCGCCGCCGCACGGTCCGCAATCAGGGCGCGCGGCCGGTGACTCGGGAGCAGCTGGGTGAGCTGCTCTATCGCGCCGTGGGCCTGAGACATGCGGACCTGGCGGACCGCGACCAGAAGGAGGCGCGTCCGTATCCTTCCGGCGGAGCCATCTACGAGACCGAGGTGTATGTCCTCGTCCACCGCTGCGAGGGGCTGGAGCCGGGGTTGTACTCCTATCGGCTCGAGGAGCATGCCCTCTATCGCGTGGAGGCTCGGGCGCCGGAGCTGGAGCGGATGCTGAAGCTGGCCGCCGGGAGCATGGCGCGCACCGTCCTTCCCCAGGTGCTGCTCGTACTGACCGCCCGCTTCGAGCGCATGGCCTGGAAGTACGAGACCATGGCCTACGCGGCGATGCTCAAACACGTGGGGGTGATCTTCCAGACGCTGTACTTGGTGGCCACCGCCATGGGGCTCGCGCCGTGCGCGCTGGGCAGCGGCGCGTCGGACCTGTTCGCTCGCGCCACGGGGTTGGATCCGCTCGTGGAGGGCTCGGTGGGCGAGTTCGTGCTGGGCACTCGCCAGGACTCGGAGCGCTCCTGACGCTCAGGGCCGGTGTCCCCGCGAGCGCATGACGGCCTCCACCCGGGCCACGTCCCCGGGGACATCCACCGCCACCGTGCTCCAGTGGACCTGACCACAGCGGATGCGCAGGCCGTGCTCCAGCGCGCGGAGCTGCTCCAGCTTCTCCGCCTCCTCCAGTGGCGAGGGCGGCAGCGAGGCCAGCTTCAACAGCGTGTCGTGCCGGTAGCCATACAGGCCGATGTGCGCCCAGCGCTGCACGCTCTCCTCGTGTCCCGCTTCGCGGATGAAGGGCAGCGCGGCCCGGCTGAAGTAGAGCGCGTCTCCGTTCTGCGCCAGCACCGCCTTCACCACGTTGGGGTTGGGCACCTCGACCGCTTCGAGTGGCCGCACCAACGTCCCCATCCCCACCGATGGATCCGCGAACAGCCCCGCCAGCACCCTGAGCGCTTCCGGATCCAGCAGCGGCTCGTCGCCCTGGACGTTCACCCACACCTCCACGCCCGTGCGGCTGCGCGCCACCTCCGCCACGCGGTCCGTCCCGGTGGCGCACGCGGGGCTCGTCATCACCGCCGTGCCTCCAAAGCGTGCAACGGCGTCCCGGATGCGCTCGTCATCCGTGGCCACCAGCACCTCCTCAAAGGCCCCAGCCTCCTGACAGCGGCGCCAGACATGCTCCACCATGGGGGTGCCAGCGATGAGGGCGAGCGGCTTGCCAGGGAACCGGGTGCTGGCATGGCGGGCAGGGATGACGGCGACAGTCCGGGGAGAGGCCATGGCCCGCCCATCTATCAGATTCAGAACGCCCCGCCCGCGCTGGAGCGCCATCGACGTCGGCCCGACACTGGCCATCCAGCGGACAGTGCCTAGCTTCCCCGGGCCATGAAGAAGGTCCTCCATATCGTCGGCGCGCGTCCCAACTTCATGAAGGCCGCGCCCATCCACAAGGCCATCGCCGAGCGCGGCCGGCTCGTCCAGGTCCTCGTCCATACCGGCCAGCACTACGACGTGAAGATGAGTGACGTCTTCTTCACGGATCTGGGCATGGCCCCGCCGGATGTGTACCTGGGCATCGGCTCGGGCAGCCACGCGGAGCAGACCGCTCGCACCATGATCGAGCTGGAGAAGGTCTTCCTTCGCGAGAAGCCGGACCTCGTCTCCGTGGTGGGAGACGTCAACAGCACCCTGGCGGGCGCCCTGGTGGCGTCGAAGATGGGCATCCGCATCTCCCACGTGGAGGCGGGCCTGCGCAGCTTCGATCCCCGCATGCCGGAGGAGATCAACCGCATCGTCACCGATCGGCTCGCGGATCTGCTGCTGACGCCGTCGCCGGACGCGGACGCCAACCTGCTCAAGGAGGGCGTGGACCCAGCGCGCATCCACCTGGTGGGCAACGTGATGATCGACACGCTGCTGGCCTCCAAGGCCCAGGCCGAAAAGCTGCCCACGCTCTCCGAGCTGGGGCTCACGCCGGGCGCCTATGCGGTGTGCACGCTGCACCGCGCCTCCAACGTGGATGATCCCAAGGTCCTGGGCGGGCTGCTGTCCTCGCTCGCGCACGTCTCCACGCGCGTGCCCGTGGTCTTCCCGGTGCACCCGCGCACTCGCAAGATGCTGGCGGACCATGGGCTGAGCGGCATGCTGGAGCGCTCTCCGGGGCTGCGCCTCGTGGAGCCCATGGGCTACCTGGAGTTCCTCGCGCTCACCTCGCAGGCCCAGCTCATCCTCACCGACTCGGGCGGGTTGCAGGAGGAGTCCACCGCGCTGGGCGTGCCGTGCCTGACGCTGCGCGAGAACACCGAGCGTCCCATCACCGTGGAGCAGGGCACCAACCTCGTGGTCGGCACCGATCCGGTGCGCATCAGCGAGGAGGCGGACCGCGCCCTGGATGGCAATGGCAAGAAGGGCCGCGTGCCTGCCTTGTGGGACGGGCGCACCGCCGAGCGCATCGCCGAGCTGTATGAGCGCGTGCTGGGCGAGGGCTCGGGAGCATTGCGCGCGTCCGCGTGACGGAAGGGGCCCGGGAGCGCCGCGCTGGCGTGGCCCTGCCGGAGTGCCGAGGAGTCTCCTGCCTGGCTGGTGGGGCAGGAGGCTGTTGCACCTGCCCGGAGCTGCTCGCTCGTGCTAGGAGGCGGGGCTCCGGGCATGAGCGAGAAGACAGCTGACAGCCCCCCAGCGCTCCAGCCATCCGGTGAGGCGCCGGAGGGCTACATCGACATCGAGTACGTGGTGGAGCCCAACTACGCGGGGTGGCGCCTGGAGCGCTACCTCGGCGAGAAGATCCGCCGGCTGTCACACACGCGCATTCAGGGGATCATCCAGCGCGGGCTCCTCTGCGAGCAGCGCCTGAAGCCCTCCACCCTCGTGTACCCGGGGCTCACCTTCAGCCTCCGCCGCCGCGTCACCGACGAGCCCGAGACTCCCACCGAGCTGCCTGTGGTCTTCCAGGATGACTGGCTCCTGGTGCTCGACAAGCCCGCGGGGCTGCCCATCCACCCCACGGCGCGCTATCAGACCGGGACCCTTGTCTCGCTGCTACGCGAGCGCTTTGGTGAGAGCTTCGCCGAGCCGGCTCACCGCCTGGATCGCGAGACCAGCGGCCTGGTCGTCTGCGGGCGCACCACCGAGTCCTGCCGGGTGCTTGGCCGCCTCTTCCTCTCGCGCGATGTCCACAAGGAGTATCTCGCCATCTGCGAGGGACACCCTCCGCAGGACACCTTCGTCGTGGATGCGCCCATCGCCGAGGGGACGGAGTTGATCCGGATCGCCGTCCGCATCGATCCGGCGGAAGGCAAGGAGAGCCGCACCCGCTTCCAGGTGCTCCAGCGCTTCACTCGCGACGGCGAGCCCTTTGCCCTGCTGCGCTGCTACCCGGAGACGGGCCGCCAGCATCAGATCCGCATCCACCTGCACGAGGTGGGCTTTCCCCTCGTGGGAGACAAGATGTACGGGCCGGACCCGGGCTACTTCGACCGCTTCAGCAAGCACTGCCTGGAGCCCGAGGCGTGGGTGCGCCTGCGCCTGCCTCGCCACGCGCTGCACGCCGCGCACATCTCCTTTCCCCACCCGGGGACTCGGGAGCTCGTCACCTTCGACGCGCCGCTTCCAACGGATCTCATCGACTTCATCGCCGGCAAGCCGGTGGCGATGAGGCCCGGTTCTGCCGCCAGCGCGGCGTGATTATTCGCAATAGGGTTGCGTTAGAATGGGCGCCGCGATTTTCTCGCGAGCCCTGCGCTGATGCAGGTATTTCTGTCTACAACCCTCAAGGAGTCATTCATGCGTCGCAACCTTATGATTGCTGTTGTTGCCTTCTGCCTCGGAGCCTGCGCCACCCAGGCGTTCGCCGAGAAGCAGCCCCGGATGCACGATGCGCTCGCCTCGCTGAAGTCCGCCCTCGACTCGCTCGAGAAGGCCAGCGCGGACAAGGGCGGCCACCGCGTGAAGGCGATCGAGCACACGCGGCAGGCCATTGAAGAGGTGAAGGCCGGCATCGAGTTCGACAACGTCCATTGATAACTCCGCCAGCCAGGGGGGCAAGGATTCGAGGTGTCGGGAGTCCCTCGGAGGCCCCTGCCCACCCTGGCTGGCGAATCTCAGGTGCCGGTCTCGCTCGCCTTCTGGCTGGGCGGCACCACGCGCAGCGGACGCCCTGGGACCCGCTGGGCGACCTGCTCCATGCCCTGAAGGAAGAGCCGGTACATCACCGGCAGCAGCACCAGGGTGAGCGCGCACGCGGACAGCGTGCCCGCGACGATCACCACCGCCAGCGGCTTCTGCGTCTCCGAGCCGATGCCGTGGCTCAGGCACGCCGGCACCAGCCCCAGCGCCGCCAGCGAGGCCGTCATCAGCACCGGACGCAGCCGCTCCTTGCAGCCGTTGACGATGGCCTGATCGAGCGGCTCGCCAGCCTCCCGCCGCTCGGCGATGGCGGACATGACGAGCACGCCGTTGAGCGCCGCCTGGCCGATGAGCGCGATGAAGCCCACCGCCGCGGCCACCGACACCGGCATCCCCGCGAGGTAGAGGCCAAACACGCCCCCCATCAGCGCGAAGGGCACGTTGAGCAGCGTCACCACCGCCCGGCCAAACGAGTCGAATGCCTTGAAGAGCAGCAGCAGCGTGAGCACCAGCGCCACCGGCACCACGGTGGTCAGGCGTGCCATGGCGCGCTCCTTGTTCTCGAACTCGCCGCCCCACTCGATGGAGACGCCCGGAGGCAGGGGCGCTTCCTTCGCCACCCGCGACTGGGCCTCGGCCACGAACGAGCCCATGTCCCGGCCACGGATGTTCATGCGGATGCCGATGTAGCGCCGGCCGTTCTCGCGGTTGATGGAGGCTCGGCCGAGGCCCGTCTCCACGTGCGCCAGCGACTCCAGCGGCACCGTCACGCCTCCCTCCACGGGCACCTGCATCCGGGAGATCTTCTCCATGTCATCGCGCGTGGACAGCGGCAGCCGCATCACCACGTCGAAGCGGCGCTCGCCCTCCCAGAACTCGGAGACGGGCCGGCCGCCCACCGCCGTTTGGAAGACGTGCTGGAAGTCTCCCAGCGACATGCCGTAGCGGGCCAGCGCCACCCGGTCCGGCGTCACCTTGATGTCCGGCACCTCGCCGCTCTTCACGATGCCCAGGTCCGCCACACCCTCCACCTTGGCGATGACGTTCTTGGTCTTCTCCGCCTGGTCCTGAAGCACCTTCAGGTCTTCGCCATAGAGCTTCACCGCGACCTGGCCGAACTGGCCGCTGATGTTCTCGTTGACGTTGTCCCGGATGGGCTGGCTGAAGTTCACCTCGAGCCCGGGCACCTCATCGATGCGCTTCTGCAAGTCATCGATGACGCCCGCCAGGTCCGGGGTGCGCTTGGGCCACTCCTCGGGCGGCTTGAGCTTGACGAAGAACTCCAGGTTGTTGGTGAGCGTGGCGTCCGTGCCGTCCTCGGGGCGGCCGAGCTGGCTGAGCACGGCCTCCACGGCTGGGCCCTGGCGGATGAGCTGCGTCAGGCGCGGCACCAGCTTGCGGCCCTCGGAGAGCGAGACGTTCGAGGGCAGGGTGAAGGTGAGGTACAGGCCGCCCTCGTTGAGCTCCGGGAGGAACTCGCTGCCCATGCGCGGCAGCATCCACCCGGCCAGCCCCAGCCCCGCACACGCCAGGATCAGCACCAGCGCGGGGTGCTTGAGGCAGAAGCGCAGGGTGGGGCTGTAGGCGCGCTCGGCCAGCTTGAGGACGGGGGACTCCTTGTGGTGCACGGGCTTGCGATAGACGAAGGAGGCCAGCACCGGGATGAGCGTCACCGAGAAGATGAGCGCTCCGACCAGGGCGCTCACCACCGTGTTCGCCATGGGGGCGAAGATGCGGCCCTCCACGCGCTGGAGCATGAAGATGGGCAGGTAGGCGGCGATGATGATGAGCAGCGCGAACACCGTGGGCCGCACCACCGCCTTGGTCGCCAGGGCGATGCGCTCCATGGGCGACTCCGCTTTTCTCCGCTCGTCCGACAGCCGCGCGAGGATGCTCTCGATGATGACGACGCCTCCGTCGACGATGACGCCGAAGTCCACCGCGCCCATGGACAGCAGGTTGGCCGACATGCCGCGCAGCTTCAGGTAGATGAACGAGGTGAGCAGGGAGAGGGGAATCAGCACGGCCACCACCAGCGCCGCGCGCAGATCGAGCAGAAACACGAAGAGCACCAACGTCACGAGGATGGCTCCCTCCAGCAGGTTGTGCCCCACCGTGTGCAGCGTGGTGTTCACCAGGTTCGTGCGGTCATAGAATGGATCCACCTTGGCGCCGTCCGGCTCCAGGCGGGCGTTGATGTTGTCGATGGCGGTACGCACCCGAGAGAGCACCACGGAGGGGTTCTCCCCGCGGCGCATGAGGACGATGCCCTCCACCACGTCGTTGTTCATCTCGCGGCTGACCACGCCCTGGCGCGGAGCCCAGCCCTCGGCCACCTCCGCCACGTCCTTGATGAAGACGGGCGTGCCCTGGTGGGTGGCCACGCGCACGTTCTTGATGTCCTCCATCGAGTGGAAGAGGCCCTCGCTGCGGATGACGAACTGCTCGCTGCCGCGCTCGAGCGTGCCGCCGCTGGCGTTGAGCGAGCCCTCCTTCAGCGCCTGCTCCAGGTCCGCCAGCGTCAGCCCATACGAGGCCAGCCTCGCGGGATTCGGCTGGACGTGGATCTCCTTGAGCAGGCCGCCGTAGCTGACCACGTCCGCCACGCCATCCACGCGCAGGAGGCTCGGCTGCACCACCCAGTCCTGCAGGGTGCGCAGCTTCATCGGATCGCCCTTCGCTCCCGTGAGCGTGTAGCGGTAGATCTCTCCGATGGGCGTGGCCAGGGGCCCCAGCTCGGGCGTGATGCCCTCGGGCAGCTCCGCGTCTCGCAGCCGCTCCAACACCTGCTGACGGGCGAAGAGCGCGTCCACGCCGTCATTGAAGGTGAGGGTGACGTAGGACAGACCAAACAGGGACAGGTTGCGCAGCCGGCCGAGGCCCGGCGTGCCGTTGAGGGCGCGCTCCAGCGGCAGGCCGATCTGGCGCTCCACTTCCTCCGAGGGCTGGCCCGGGTACAGCGTGATGACGTTGACCTGCGTGTCCGTCGGATCCGGGAAGGCCTCGACGGTGAGATCCTTGAAGGAGAAGTAACCCCAGATGGCGGCCAGCAGGGTGAGGAACACCACCGCCGCGCGGTTCTGCAGGCTGAACTGGACGATTTTCTCGAACATGGCTGTCTCGCGCCTGGCTCAGTTCGCCAGCTCGATCTGGTTTTCGAGCAGCAACGCGCCATGGGCGACGAAGTGCTCCCCGGCGTTCAGGCCGCCGTGCAGCTCCACCTGTCCATCCCGCTGCCGGCCCGGCACCACCGCCACGCGCTCCAGGCGTGAGGGCTCGCGGGCCACGAAGACCACCGAGCGGGCCCCATCCGTCACCACCGCCGCGGCAGGCACCCGCACCCGCTTGATTCCGGCCGGAGGCTCCGGCGTCACCTCCGCGAAGGCGTTGGGGTGCAGCACGCGATCGGCGTTGGCGACCCGGACGCGCACCTCGACGGTGCGCCGCTGCGGATCCACCACCTCGGAGATGCGCTCGACCTTGCCGGTGCGCACCGCGCCGCCGTTCTGGGTGTGCACGGAGACGGACTGGCCCTCGCGTAGGTCCGCCGCGTCCGCTTCCTGCATGTCGGCGATGACGAGCACCTCGTCCAGATCCGAGATGCGCAGCAGGGGCTTGTCGTGTTCCGGCGTCACCTCCTGGCTGGCCACCACGTCCAGGTCCACCACGGTGCCGGGGCGAGGCGCGGTGACCCAGTAGAGGTTGCTGCCCTCGCTGGCGACCTTGAGGCTGGCCTGCTTGGCGCGGGCGGCTTCCAGGGCCAGCTCCGCCTGGCGCTGCTCGGTCTGCGCTGCCAGCAGATCCTTCTCGGGCGCGGCGTTCAGCGCGACCAACTCCTTGAGGCGCTCGGCGGTGCGCTGCTTCTCGGTCAGCTCGGCCTCGGCGCCGTGCAGCTCGCGGTCCAGGTCCGCGAAGGCGGCCGAGCGCACGGAGAAGAGCCGATCCCCTGCCTTCACGCGGTCGCCCAGGCGCACGCGCATCTGCTCGACGCGGCCGGCCAGGGGTGCGCCGACGGAGGCGGTGCGAGTCTCATCGAAGTCCACTCGTCCCGGAGCGGGCAGGGGCGCGATGGCGGGAGCCTCCTGGGCCACGGCCAGCTCCACGTAGTGCCACTGGGGAGCGCCATCGGGGATGCGCACGGACTCACCGTCTACCGTGACGGTCGGGTGCGAGAGCCCCTGCTCCGCGGGGGCCGAGGGGGACAGGGCCAGCAAGGCCAGCGCGGCGACGACGCATCCGCCCCCAGTGAAGGCGAGCCATATGGGCACGCGACGCGAGGAGGGAGCCGCGGGAGCAACAAGTGGAGTCTCAGAGGAGGAAGGGGTCATGGTGTGTTCTCCGGAAAGGTGGGGTCAGAGGGCGTCGCGCAGCGCGGGAGGAGCGTCAGGGCCGGCAGCGCGAGCGCGGTCCAGTTCCAAGGTCAGGTGGAAGGCGGTGAGGTCCAGGTCGGCGGCGTGCAGCAGCAGCTCGCTGTAGCTGCGCCGAGCCAGGATGAGATCCTGCAGGGAGGCTCCGCCCGCGCGCACGGCGGCATCCAGGCGCTTCACCACGTTCTCGGCCAGAGGGAGCGTCTGAGCTCTCAGGCGCGTGCGCCGCTCCTGCACGGCCTGGAGCTGGGCGGTGAGGGTGGCGACATCGCGCTGAGCCTGAGCGTGCAGCAGCTCCCGGGTCTGCCGGGCCGACTCCAGCGAGGCGCTCGCGGCAGCCGCATCGGCCTGTCCGTGGTCGAAGAAGGTGAGCGGAACGGACAGGCCGACGAAGAAGGAGTCCTTCTGGTTGCCGGCGGTGACGAACTGATCCCGCACGTAGCCGAGGCGCACCGTGGGGTCCGGCAGCCAGCGGCGGCGAGCCAGGGTGAGAGAGGCTTGAGCGCTCTGCTCCTGGGCCTGGAGCGAGCGCAGGTCCGGCCGGGCCTCGAGATTGGAGGCAGAGGCGGCAGGAGCGCGGGACAGGCGCGAGGAGAGGAAGGCCGCGGCGGAGTCCCGTGAGCCAAAGGGCTCGCAGGGCAGGCCCGCGGTGCGAGTGCAGGCCAGCAGCGTATCGGACAGGTGAGCCCGCTCCTCGCCCAGCGAGGTCTGCAGCTGCTCCTCCTCCAGCAGGGCGCGGTCTACGTCGAGGCCGGCGGAGTCTCCATGCTGCTGGCGGGCGCGCTGAAGCTCGCTGAGCTTCGCGGCATCCGCGGCGAGGGCCTCCAACTGGGACAGGCGCACCTCGGAGGTGGCGACCTCGGCGGCTCGGTCCAGCACGTCATAGGTGCGGGCCCGCAGCGAGGCGAGCGTGTCCAGCGCGGTGGCGGAGAGCGAGGCGCGAGCCGCGTCCTGGCGAGGCCCACGCTTGCCCAGCTCCACCAGCTCGGAGAGGCCGATGTTGTAGTTGGGGACTTCCTTGAGGCGATCCAGGCCCGGAGGGTTGGTGGGGCCAATGGGGAGGGTGTTCCAGGAGAGGTCGGCCTCGGGGTTGGGCAGCAGGTGAGAGCGGGTGAGGTCCGCCTGTGCCGAGGCCATGCGAGAGCGGGCCGCCGCGAAGTCAGGCGAGTGCTCCCAGAGCAGCGCGGCCAGGTGCTCCTCGTCCGGCAGGGAGGCCAGGGGAAGAGAAGAGGGAGCCTCGGCCCACGCGGCAGTGGCGCCGAGGAGGACGATGCAGGCAAGCAGCGATGGAGGTCGCACGAAGAAGAGACTCCCGGAGGGTTGACCGGAGTCCCTATGGCAAGCCTCGTGCCGACCGTCGGATCAGCAATTTCGACGGGTTACGCCTCGCGCGGGGTTCAAAATCCTTGCAGTCAGCGGGGGCACTGCAAGCGGCTTTCACTCCTCCTCGGAGGTGCCGATGCGCTTGAGGAAGGTGGGGTAGGACAGGCCCAGCGCCTTGGCTGCATCCATTCGCCTGCCGCCCATGCGCTCGAGCACCCAGCGCGCATAGGCCCGCTCCAGCTCCTCCATGGGCAGGGGCTCTCCGTCCATCACGAAGGCTCCGGAACCGGGCGCCGCGGGAGGAGCGCTGGACTCTGTGCGGCCCCCCAGCACCTCCAGCTCCAGCTCCGGCCCCGGTTCGAGCACGAGCGCTCGCTCCAGGATGTTGCGCAGCTCTCGCACGTTGCCCGGGAAGCGATAGTGGGACAGGCGCGTGCGGGCCTTGGCTCCCAGCTGCACCTCCTTGCGGCCCAGCTCCCGGCTCAGCTCGGCCAGCAGCCCATCGGCCAGCGGGAGGATGTCCTCGCGCCGGTTGCGCAGCGGCGGCACGTCGATGCGGAACACGCTCAGCCGGAACCAGAGATCCTCGCGGAAGGTGCCCTCGCGCATCTGCGCCTCGAGATCCCTGTTGGTGGCGGCGACGATGCGCGCCTGGCTCGTCTGCTCCGAGGTGCCCCCCAGCCGCCGGAAGCGCCCCGAGTCCAGGAAGGTGAGCAGCTTGGCCTGCAGCCCCAGGGGCAGCTCGCCCACCTCATCCAGGAAGAGCGTGCCGCCCTGGGCCACCTCCACCAACCCCCGGCGCGTGGCGCGAGCGTCCGTGAAGGCGCCGCGCTCGTGGCCGAACAGCTCGCTCTCCACCGTCTGCTCCGGCAGCGCCGCGCAGTTGATGTGGACGAAGGGCGCGCCCTCTCCCTTCGAGGAGAGCGAGTGCAGGTGCCGGGCGAGCTGCTCCTTGCCCACGCCCGTCTCTCCCAGCAGCAGCACCGGGCTGCGCGGCGAGCCGGCGATGCGCTCCAGCATGGCGAGCACCCGCTTCATGGACTCGGACACCGGCGGCACCAGGCGGCGCCGTCCGGACAGCTCGGCCTCGGCCGTGTCCAGGCGATCCTTCAACCGGCCCGCGTCCACCGCCCGCCGCGCGCGCAGCACCAGGTCCGCCAGCTCCACCGGCTTGGCGATGTAGTCCGCCGCCCCCGCGCGCACCGCGTCCACCGCGCTGGCGATGTCCCCGTGCGCCGTCACCATCACCACCGCCGCGCCGGGCGCCTGGGCCTTCACCTCCTGGAGGAAGGACAGCCCGTCCCCATCCGGCAGCCGGCGATCCAGCACCACCAGCTCCGGGGTGCCCTTGGCGAGCGCCCCCCGGGCCTCGTGCAGCGAGCGCGCCAGGGTGACGGTGAAGCCCTCGCGCTGCAGGCCCGCCGCGGCGATGGAGGAGAAGGCGCGATCGTCATCCACGAAGAGGGCCGAGAGGCTCATGGGTTCGGCTCCTGCAAAGGCAAGCGTATCCGGAAGCGGCTGCCGCCGAGGATGCGCTCGAAGGTGAGACTCCCGCCCTGCTGCTCCACCGCCTGCTGCGTCATCGCCAGCCCCAGGCCAATGCCCTTGGGCTTGGAGGTGACGAAGGGCTCGAAGAGGCGCCCCTCCAGCTCCACCGGCGGCCCGCCCGCGTTGTCCTCCACGTCCACCACCGCCGCGCCCGCCTCCTGGCGCACCTGGACGCGGACCGTGGGCGTGCTCAGCTTGCCCAGATCCTTGGCCGCCACCGTGGCCTCCATGGCGTTGCGCACCAGGTTGTCCAGCGCCGTGGTGAGCAGCAGCGGATCACACGAGAGCGGCAGGCGCTCCGGCGTCTCCACCTCCACCTGGACCTCCTCCGCCTCCGGCAGCGTGCGCAGCGCCTCCACCACCTCGCGCGCCAGCTGGGTGAGATCCGCGGGGGTGCGCTGGGGCATGGGGGGACGGCCGAAGTGCAGCAGCGAGGTGGCCAGGTGCGCCAGCCGGTCGATCTGTCCAGACAGGGTGCGCACCACCAGCCCCTGCTCGCTCTGGCCGGACAGCAGGCCCGTGGCCGCCTTCAGCCCGTTGAGCGAGTTCTTCACCTCGTGGGCGATGAGGCTCGCCGCGCCGCCGAGCGCCGCCATCTTCTCCTGCTGCGCGGTGCGCTCCTCCATCGCCAGGAACAGGGCGTAGACCCGCCGCCAGTGGAAGCCGAAGAGCACCAGCGTGCCGACCTGCAGCAGGGCGATGACGAACAGCTGCATCAGCACCCGCGCGTGGATGCCCGCGAGGAAGGGGCTCTCGTCCGCCGCGAGCACCAGCACCAGCTCCGTGCCCGGCACCGGCGTGGCCGAGGCGTACACCTCGCGGCCCGCGAGCGTCACCGGCATGCTGCTCTCGGCGAGCATCTCTCGCAGGGTGCGGGCGAAGCTGGGGTTGCTGGCCCAGCGCGGCGGAGACTCCGGGAGGAAGACATCCCCCGCGCGGTTGAGCACGAGCAGCTCCAGGTTCTCGCCCACGGGCCGGCCGCCGGGCAGGCCCTCGGCGGCGTCGAGCAGCCCCGCCAGCACTCCCACCAGCCGCCCCTGGCGCTCCACCGGCACGGCGACGACGAAGCTGGAGGAGCCCGGCGCCAGCGAGTCCACGATGGGCGCCCGCTGCGCGAGCACCTGCTGGAACCAGGGCCGGTTCCGGAAGGACTCGCTGGAGGCCTGGCGCGGCGGATCGCTCCAGCGCACCTGCCCCGCGTCGTCCAACAGCATGGCACCGGTGTGGAACAGCCCCTGCGGCGTGGTGAGGTCCGACATGTCCTCGGCGGCCAGGGCCTCCACCTCGAGGCGGGGCCCGAGATCCTTCGTCACCCGCCGCAGCTCCGTGGCCAGGGACTGGAGGTGCAGGCCGAGCGCATCCGCGTAGACTTGCGCCTCGTGCGCGACGCGGTGCGCGTGCCAGGCGCGCACCTCGGCCACGTCACTGCGGTAGGAGAGCAGCGGCCCCGTCACCGCGACGAGCCCCAGGAAGAGGAGCCCCCCGAGCACGGAGCGGGCGAATTGCCGCTCCGCGTGGATGAACTCAGGCCGGGAGGAGGAGGGGGACATACCGGCAGGGCAGAGGACGCCTCACGCGCTGGCTTGCTTGGGGGGGAGCACCGTGGGGCCGGTGGCCACCGCGGACTCGGCGACCGCCGCCTCGGAGGTGTGCTGGGCCTTGGCGCTCTGGGCCTTGGCCTCCGGGCTCACCTCGCCGGCCAGGTACTTGCCCGAGAAGCACGCCGTGCAGAAGGTGCTGCGCTCGGGGTCTCCCAGCGCCTTGCCCAGCCCCTCCAGCGAGAGGTAGCCCAGCGTGTCCGCCGTCACGTAGCGGGCGATCTCCTCGGTGGTGTGGTTGGAGGCGATCAGCTCCTGCCGGCTCGGCGTGTCGATGCCGTAGTAGCAGGGCCAGCTCGTCGGCGGCGACGAGATGCGCAGGTGCACCTCCACCGCGCCCGCCGCCTTCAGCATCTTGACGATCTTCCGGCTGGTGGTGCCGCGCACGATGGAGTCATCCACCACCACCACGCGCTTGCCCTTGAGCACCTGCCGCACCGCGGACAGCTTCAGCTTCACGCCGAAGTGACGGATGGACTGCTGCGGCTCGATGAAGGTGCGCCCCACGTAGTGGCTGCGGATGAGCCCCACGTCATACGGGATGCCGCTCACCTGCGAGAAGCCGATGGCGGACGGAACGCCCGAGTCCGGCACGGCGATGACCAGGTCCGCTCCCGGCGCGGGCTGCTCGCGCGCCAGCTGCCGGCCCAGCTCCTTGCGGGCCTCGTACACGCTGGTGCCGAACAGCACCGAGTCCGGCTTGGCGAAGTACACGTGCTCGAAGATGCAGCGGCCCAGCCGCGTGGGCGCGAAGGGCTGCAGGGTGCGCAGGCCCTGCGCGTCGATGACCACCATCTCGCCGGCCTCGAGCTCGCGGATGTACTCGGCCTCGATCAGATCGAGCGCCGTGGTCTCGCTGGCCAGCACGTAGCTGTTGCGCAGCCGCCCCAGCACCAGGGGCCGGAAGCCGTAGGGGTCCCTCACCGCGACCAGCTGGTTCTTGGTGAGGAACAGCAGGCTATAGGCGCCCTGCACCTTGCTCAGGGCCTCGATGACCTTCTTCTCGAAGGTGGGCTGCCGCGAGCGGGCGATGAGGTGGATGACGACCTCGGTGTCCGAGTCCGACTGGAAGATGGCCCCGTCCGACTCGAGCGAGGCGCGCAGCTCCCGGGCGTTCACCAGGTTGCCGTTGTGGGCGACGGCCAGGTGGCCGCCCGCGTACTCGACGGACAGCGGCTGGGCGTTCTTGAGCTGGCTGACGCCGGCCGTGGAGTAGCGCACATGGCCGATCGCCGAGCTGCCTGGCAGCTTCTCGAGCGTGGGCGCGGTGAAGATGTCGGCCACCAGGCCCATGGCCCGGAAGGCGCGCAGCTGGTTGCCGTCCGAGGCGACGATGCCGGCGGACTCCTGCCCGCGGTGCTGCAGCGCGTGCAGCCCCAGGTAGGTCAGATTGGAAGCCTCAGAGTGGCCAGTGATTCCGAAGATGCCGCACATGGTGGCGCCTTATCCCCTTTTCAAGCGCACAGCGGAACAGGAACCCGTGTCTAACTGCTTGGTATTCCACCCACCACTGAGGTGGCTCCGTGTGGGCAGGGGCTCGTCCCCAGAGGGCAGGCGGGTAGGGGAGGGGCCATGCCCGAACGTTCGGTCATGCTCCCCAGGAGGAGCCCGGGACAGGCTGCCCTGTTGGAGGAGGCGGGTACTGTGGCCGCGAGTGCTCGAGCCTTGAGCCTGGACAGGAGCGTCCATGGAGCGGAGCCGCCGTGGCGTGCTGTGGCTGCTGTGGCTGTGGCCGGTGCTGGCCGGGGCCAGCAATCCCTCCGCTGACAGGAGCATGGCGCCTGCCCTCGCCCCGGTTATGCCGGAAGGGCAGTGGCACTCGCTGGCGCGGCTGGAGGTGACGACGCTGGGGCTGCTGCCGAGCGCGGGGCCGGGGGAGGGGTACGCGCAAGTGGAGCCTACGTTGGTGGTGGACGGTGGGGCCGGGTTCGGGCTCAACCTGGGAGCGCCCGTGCGGCTGCGGCTGTGGGGGGCACAGGCGGGGCGCGAGCCGGTGCGGCACCAGGACTGGGACAGCCTCTCGGATTGGGGGCAACTGGTGCGCGGGCTCAAGCTGGGTTCGGACAGCGCGCCCGTGGCCGCGTGGCTGGGCGGACTGGAGGAGTACAGCCTGCTGTCCGGACATTTGGTGCGGCGTTACTCCAACCGGCTCAACCCGGACTACCACCCAGCTGGGGGTTTTCTCACCGGCACCTGGGGGCCGCTGTACCTGGAGGGCTTCTCCTCGGATGTGCTGGGCGCACGGCTGATGGGAGCCGAAGCGGCGCTGGACGTAGAGCACCTGCTGTTCAGCCAACCCTCGGAGCGCGGGCGCTACACGCTGGCACTGTCAGCGGTGAGGGACTGGGGCCGAGCGGAGGCAGCGGCGCCCTCGGTGACACTGGCGCACGTGGATGGCACGGCGGTGGTGGTGGCGCTGCCGGGAGTGGAGGCCCAGGTGCTGGCGGGCTGGGGAGGACGGCCCGGCCAGGGCGGCGCGTGGGGAGCGGTGGCCGGAGTGGGCGCGGATGCGGTGACGGCCACGCTGGAGATGAGGTTGAGGCTGGAGGTGCGAAGGCAGCACGGCGGCTTCCGCCAAGGGTTCTTCGGCCCGGACTATGAGCTGGCACGCTTTCGGGCCGCGGGCTCGTCGGGGCTGCCGCTGGCCGAGGAGCGCTTTCCAAAGGGCTTCTCCCTCTATGGCGAAGCAGTTGTGGGCTGGGATGGAGTGCGCTACGGCGGGCAGCAGCGGCACCTGAAGCTGTCGCTGGGCGCCGAGGCCTTCAGCTGGGGCCGGCTGGACGTGGATGGGCGGGTGGCGGTGCAACTGCTGCACCGCGACCTGGAGGTGGCGGTGAAGGGGCTGGGAGTGGGCCTGGGGCAGCCCGGGGCGCGTTACCTGGGGGCAGCTGAGGTACGCTGGCGCTTCCTGGGAGGACGGCTGTACGCGCTGGGCACGGCGGGCACGCTGCTGTCTCCTCAAGCAGATGGGACGCTGCGCCCGGGAGCGCTGGTGTCCCTGGGGCTGGGGCTGGCGCCACGGCCGGAGCAGGAGCGTCCCCGCACCCTGGCCGCCCTTCCATCCTCCGGGCCGCAAGCCGAGGCGCCCCAGCGGTTGCACCGCCGCCGGGAGCAGCGGGAGGAGGTGACGGCGGCGGCCCCTGCGAGCGCGGCGGGAGCCTCGCAGGGCTCGGGCCCCACGCTGACCCGTGAAACGGTCCTCCAGGCCCTGGAGGAAGTATCGGGCTCCACGGCGGGTATCGCGGGCGCGCTGCCCAGGCTCGCGGGACTGAGAAGCCGGGCCAACGGTGTCTTCAACCGCTCCGTGGAGTATGGCGGCCAGCAACTGCCATGGATTCACGGCGCGCTGGAGGGCGCCACCACGCTGGCCGACGCGGCGCGGGAGGTCGAGGATCCGGACCTGAAGCTTGCGCTGCTGCGGCTGAGCGGCCCCCGGGTGGAGGCGGCCCTGTTCGGCACCACGCTGCTGGCCGCGTGGGTGGATTACCTCTCGCTGGCGGACGCGGTGCTGCACCAGTGCCCCTTCTACGGCGCCGAGACGCTGTTCATGGACGTGGAGCGCGTGCGCCAGCGCATCGAGCCCACGATGACGGCGCTGGCCTCGCTGGAGCCCGGGCAGGTGGAGGCGGCGGCCACGCGGATGCCCGAGCTGATGGGCCAGCTCACCGGCGAGTTCCAGGCCCTTCAGGAGCGAGCGCGCACGGCCAACGAGCGCGGCGGAAAGACGCTGGCGGCCGCTCAGCTCATCGAGATGATCACCATGATGTCGGCGATGAAGCTGTCGCTGCCCCGGCTGCCGCCGAGCGCACCCGCGCTGGTGGGAGCGGAGCTGGTGATGGGCTCCGGCGGTGTCATGGTGGGCTCGCAGGTGGTGGTCAGTGCCGAGTGGGTGGAGATGATGCGCCGGCTGGTGCAGGCCGGAGTGCTCTCGGTGCCAGCGGTGAGCGCGGCCATCCGCATCCACGCCGGCCAGGTGTTCATGGCGCAGGCGAACCCGGAGCTGCCGCAGGGAGTGCGAGACGCGCTGGGCGATGGGCCCGAGGTGGACGCGATGCGCGAGACGGGCAAGGCGGGGGCGGGCATGGCCGAGCGGCCCCGGCACCACGTGATGCCGGATGAGTCCCGCGAGTGGTTCGAGAAGCACGGCTTCACTGGAGCCATGGACATCGACCAGTTCTGCGTCGAGCTGGAAGAGGCCGACCATCAGGCCATTCACGGTGGTGGCGACTGGCGCCTGGGCCGCAAATGGCCTGGCGAATGGAACCGGATGATCAT
This sequence comes from Hyalangium sp., assembly GCF_045802625.1. Classification (NCBI taxonomy): domain Bacteria; kingdom Pseudomonadati; phylum Myxococcota; class Myxococcia; order Myxococcales; family Archangiaceae; genus Hyalangium; species Hyalangium sp. The sequence goes on from NZ_JBJMQP010000250.1 coordinate 37,527, forward strand.
GAAGACGCTACGTGACGCCGAGACCGAAGCTGGCCGGATGTTGACGCGGAACGAGATCCTGAACATCGTCGCGGAGAATATGAAGGACTATAAAATCCCGCTGAACTTCGTTTCCGGGAGACAGCGATGAGCGAAGGAGGTGCCTGGCGGGGGAATATCAAGGCACGCTTGTATGAGCGGGTCCGCGAGCGCGGTTACGATTCGCTCACCGCCTTCGCCGAGGCGCGGCCTGCCGTCCCGCTGTACGTGCTGGCCGATGAGCTGGGCAAGGACGACGTCGCTGCGGTACAGGTGTTAAGTGGATTGCTCGCCGAGGCAGAGCAGCGCAAGCAGGTTACGCGCTTTGTGCGCGATGTCCTCGTGCGCATGCTGTCTCAGAGCCTCCCTGACGGCTGGCCGACGGTGATGGACGACGACAACCGCTTCAAGGTCGCCAAGGCGCTCGGCCGCTGGTCCGCCTACACTCCCGAGACGCATCAGTCGCGAGCCGAGCAAGTCCGGGCAGCGCTTCGAGCCAATCCACCTCCGGCCGGTTGGCGCCCGCTCGGCCCTGATGACGAGTTGCTGCGCACGCTCCTGCCGGATGATGAGGTCTGATCAGCTAGGCTTTAGAACTCACGAAGGCTTGGGGTTTCCCCCTGGGGCGGGTGGAGATGGAGGGACATGACCGAACGTTCGGGCATGGCCGGAGCCGCTGGGCACCTTGACAGCGCTCGCGGGGCCCCATGGCGAGCATCCAGGCGGATCGACCGAGGACGACAACCCCCCGAGCACCGGCGTGAACAGCTAGGCTGGCCCTCTTATGGCGACGCGACGCCGCTACCTGCGCTCCTTGCTCCCCTTTGCGCTCCTGACCGCGGGCGCGGCGTATGCCCTCGCCTCGTGGAACTGGTGCGGACGCTGGGATGAGAGCGCCCCGGTGCTCCGAGGCCAGGTGAAGGCCGAAGGCCCGCTCCGCGCGGGCGCCGCGAAGGTGGACCTCGTGCCTCCCTTCCCCATCATCGTCGCCGGCTATCCACCCCCTCGCGCCCAGGCCTCGCAGGCGAACCCGCCGCTCCATGCCCGCGCCGTCGTCCTTCAGGCAGGAGCGGCCCGCGTGGGCCTCGTGTCCCTGGAGATGATGTCGGTGACGGCTCCCATGGTGGAGCAGATCCGCTCGCAGGCCTCGGACCTGGGGCTCAACGGCATCCTCGTGTTCGCCACGCACACGCACTCCTCCTTCGGAGGCTATGATCCGCGGGTGGTGGCCCAGCTCGTGGGCACCGGGCGCTACCGCGAGGACTCCGTGAGCGCCGCCGTCTCCGCGGCCAACCAGGCGCTCCACCAGGCCACCGCCACGCTCTCCGATGTGACGCTGGAGGTGGGCCAGTCCCGTGAGCCCGCCTTCGTCTTCTCTCGCTCGGGCGGAGAGGCTCCGGACGGGGCGCTCACCCGCGCCGTCCTCCGAGGCGCCACGGGCCCCGTCGCCGAGCTGCTCATCTTCGCCGCGCACCCCGCGCTGGTGCCGAGGCAGCGTGAGTACGTGGATCCCGACTACCCCGGCCGCCTCAGCGAGCTGCGCGAGGCCCAGGGTGGCGTGGTGCTCATGCTCCAGGGCGCGGTGGGCAACGCCTCTGTCTCCTTCAACGAGGGCCAGGGCGTGGAGCGTGCCGCGGCCTTCGCGCAGGCGCTCTCTGGGCTGGCGGACAAGGCCGCTCCCGTGGCCACGGCGGCCCCGGCACGGCTGGCGCTGGCTCGCGCGGAGGTGGCGCTGCCTCGGCCGGATGCCTCGCGGCTGGTGCCCTCGGTGACGCGAGCCGCCGGAGACAACTTCCTGTGCAGCTCCGCCGCGCGCACCGCGGAGGTGGATGCGCTGGTGCTCGGGCCGCTGGAGCTGCTCACCCTCCCGGGCGAGCCCACCGTGGGCGCGGGGCAGGTGCTGACACGGCGCACGGGCGCCACGCGGGTGCTCGGCCTGTCCGGGGACTACCTGGGCTACGTGGAGACTCCCGAGCTCGTCGCCCAGTCCGCCGGCGAGTCCAAGCGCCAGTACTACGGCCCCAAGCTGCTCGAGGACCTGGGCGCCGCGGCCCAGCTCGCCGCCGAGACCGCCGGGTTCAGCCGCGAGCCTTGAGCAGGGACTCTGCGCATAAAAGAGCAGTGTCACCACAATGCGCGGCTACCCCTTTGGAGGGGAGCGTCCATCCCACCTGTTCGGGGAAGGCTGGAAGTGCTGCAATAGAAAGAAAGAGCTGAAAGCAATCGCTGCGACGACGCCTTTTCAGGGGGAGGCATCCATGCGCACGGGCGTCCCAATCCATTCAGGCATCGAGGTCACGGGCCGAGTCATTCCCGCGGCGCTCGAGGCCTTTGGCGAATTCACGGTGCTGGCCGGGCAGATGCTGATGGCCAACGGAGTCGGCCGGGCCGACAGGAACGGCTTCGTCCAGGTCGACACGGATGGCTGGTATCCGCTCGATGGGTACCTGAAGACGTGCAGGGAGATCGAGCAACAGCTGGGCTCGGGGCTCATCCGCAAGCTGGGCCTGACCCATGCGCGCTATTCCCTGTCCCCGCCCACCTTCGTGGACATCACCACCTCGATGCAGGGCATGGACGTGAGCTACCACATGAACCACCGCCAGCATGGGCGCATCATGTTCGACGGCATCACGGGCGTCATGCTGGAGGGGATTGGCCACTACCACTGCCAGCACGTGGTGGGACAGCGGCGGATCCTCATGCGCTGCGACGATCCGTACCCCTGCGCGTTCGACCATGCCCTCATCGAGGCGAGGGCCCGGCGCTTCGCGCCCGGCGCGCTGGTGGAGCACGACACCCCCAGCACGTGCCGGAAGAAGGGCTCCACGACGTGCAGCTACATCATCACCTGGTAGGGGCGCGGCGCGGGGCGCGGGCGCTCAGAGGTCCTCGAACTCCGAGTCCTCCTCGCGCTTCTTGAAGAGCAGCGCGGTGCGGCCCAGCAGCTGGACCAGCTCCGCGCCGGTGCCTTGCGCCATCTTCTCGGCGGCCTCGTGGCGGTCCTCGGGGCCCTCGTTGATCTTCACCTTGATGAGCTCGTGGTCCTGGAGCGCCTGCGTCACCGCGCTCAGGACGCCCTCGGTCACTCCGGACTGGCCGGTGATGACGATGGGCTCCATGTGGTGACCCTTGGCGCGCAGGGCGCGGCGTTGCTTCCCGGTAAGCGGCACAGCTCCTCCTCAGAAGTGGTGGGGCGCCTCCCGGCGGCCCATGGGAGGGCGCACCCTACTTCTTCTGGGCCGCCATGCGGATCTCCCGCAGCGCGTCGATGTGATCTGGCTGAAGCTCCACGGTCCGCTTGAAGTGCTTCTGGGCGCCGGAGAGGTCTCCCAGCGTCTTGGCGATGACACCCAGGAAGTAGTGGGCGGGGGCGCAGCGATCGTTCTTCTTGATGGCGCCCTGGATTTCGCGGAACGACTCGGCCATGGCGGCCTTCTTGTCCGTGGCGGCGCAGAAGCGGGCGTAGCCGCGCCAGGCCTGGAACTCGGGCTCGGCCGGGTTGAGCTTGATGGCCTCGTCGAAGATGGAGACGGCCTCGGCGTACTTGCGCGCCTTCACGAAGACCATGCCCTTCTTGAAGCGCTCCTCCGACTGGAGGATGGCCACCACGTCCACCTCTTCCTTGCCCGAGTCTCCCGCCTTGAGCTGCTCGAGGTAGTCCTTGCGGCTCTTGTCGTCCGTGAGCGTCCGGTAGGCGTCTCCGATGTAGCCGAAGATCTCGGCCTTGAGCTTCTCCAGCTCGGGCGGCGCGCCGGGCGGCAGCGTGTCCGGGTGGTACAGCTTGGCCAGCTTGAAGTAGGCGACCTTCACCGCGCTGGCGTCCGCCTGGTCCGTGAGGCTCAGCCGCTCGAAGTGGTTCTGCCCCTTCATCGTCGCGGCGGTCTGCCGGAGCGCGGGGAGATCCTCCGCGCCGGAGCCGCTCGCGGGGGTGGCTGCCGCCGCGGGAGCGCCTGCCTGCGGTGCGGCCGGTGCCGAGGGCTTCGCGGGCGCGCCAGGCGCTGGAGCCGCGGCCGGTGCCGAGGGCTTGATGACGGGAGCGGCGGGCTTGGGCGCGGCGGCGGCAGCCGGAGGCGGGTTGGGCGCAGCCGGCTTGGGGGCAGCGGCGGCAGGTGGATTGGGAGCGGCGGGCCTGGGCGCGGCGGCGGGCGCACTCGCCTGAGGCGGCTGGGGTGCAGCGGGCTTGGGCGCTGCCGCCTTCGGCTCGGGGGCGCGTTGGGAGACGGCCGCGAATGACACGGCGTCGAGCTCCTTCAAGAGGAACGCGAGCCGCATGAGGTACTCACTGTCCTGGGCGAAGTCGGTGAGCAGCTGCGCCAGGGAGCGCGCGCCATCGACGAAGGTGAGCATGCGCACTTCGTGAGGCGTGAGGCGCAGGTCGCTCGTGGCGACGACGCCCTCGGACTTCATGATGGGCAGGGTCAGCACCGGCTGCAGGCGCCGCTTGAGGTCCACGGCCGGGAGGCGGCGGATCTGATCGCTCAGCACGGCCCACTTGTTGCCGAGCGGCATCGCCTTCGCCGCCGGCAGCTCCTTGGGCTCGTAGGTGAAGGTGCCGGACTCGGCGCGCAGGCCCTTGTGGAGGATGGAGAGCGCGCGCTGCGAGAGATGATTGAAGGCGGTGGCCGGCTGCAGCAACCCCAGGCCGAACAGGGCCGCGAGCAGTTCTCCACCGAAGCGTCCGCGAGCCCCCTCGGCCTGCTGGAGCTGCTCGGGGGTGAGCAGCTTCGCCTGGGTGAGCATCGGGCCGAGGGCATCCTCGGGATGCGACGAGTCGACGAACTCAGGGCTGCCCTTGCGGAAGTGGAGCTGGATGGAGCGGTCGGCCAGGGAGAGGGTGAGCAATCCCGTGAGGCTGCCCGCGGCGATGCGGCCATAGAGGGCGACGGGGGAGAGCTGATCGAGCGAGCCCTGCGCGGGAGGCACCGGAGGTGAGGCCGTCGCGGTGAAGATGCCCGAGGGAGTCATCACCGGCTGAGCACCCTGCGTGGCCGCGGCGGCAGGGGCTGGCGGTGCGATCGGAGCCGCCCCAGCAGGAGCCGCCGCGGGCGGAGGACGAGGCCCGGCGCTGGCGGGAGCAACAGGGCGGAAGCTCCCCGAGGGATTCCCGGGCCCGGCGACGGGAGGAGCCGCGGGACGAGCCCCTGGGCCCGCCACGGGAGCACCGGGCTGGGCCCCGGCACTGGGCCCCGGTCTGGGCCCAGCGGCCTGGGCGGGAGCGCCGGGGGGCGCCATGGGCGCGGGGCCTCGGGGCACGGCGCCCGGGCCCACCGCGGGGATACCGGTCTGTGACATGGCGCCTGGACCCGGCCTGGGCGCGGAGGACTGGGCCATGGCTCCAGGGCCGGGCCGGGGCGCGGCGGCTTGGGAGATGGCGCCCGGACCCGCCATGGGCGCCGCACCCGCCGCCGACGGAGCCGAGCCCGCGGGCGGCACGGGAGCGCGCTGCCCCATCATCTCCGGGGGCAGCTCGGCCTTGGCCACCTGGACGGTCTCGCCCGGGGCAATCACGTCTCCCCACAGCTCGCGCGGGAAGGCATCCCGGAGGTGCGGGAAGCGGCCCGGGAAGGCGAAATGGAGCCCGTCCTCGGACACCTGCACCCGCCCCTGGATGACGCCGTTATCGATGAGCAGCTCGATGGTCGTCAGGGTCAGCGGGCCCCAGAGGGTGCCCTTGTCGTTGCGGACGAAGTATTGCCGGACTTCTCCCTCCGCCATGTGCGGTCTCGCTCCTTAGAGGTTGAACCCTAGCGCCACCCGCGAGCCGAACCAAGCAAGCGGGCGGGTACTCCGGGTCAGGGCCTGGCCCCTTCAATCGCCGCCAGCCCGAGCAGGGCCAGACACGAGGACTCTGCCTGAAGCGTACTCGGCGGATCGAAGCAGCGCACCTCACTGTCGAAGGCCTTGCAGAAGCCCTGGGGCGTCGAGGCGCAGGCCACCCGCCCGTAGGACGAGGCGCACCCATAGCCGCACACGGGCTGGCCCTCACTGCTCTTGCACTGGGGCGCGGGCAGGGAGCGCCCGAAGGCGCAGATGGCCTCGGGGGAGGGATCGAAGCAGGTGACGCGGCCGCTCTCGGCCTTGCACACGCCGAAGGGCGTGGCCGCGCACTTCAGCCCCTCGGAGCCGCTGGTGCAGTGGTAGCCGCACGCGAACTCCGTGCCCTGGGTGCGGCACTCGAGCTTGGGGGTCTCCCGGCCGTAGATGGCGAACACCGAGGCGGGCGGATCAAAGCACTCCACCGCGTTGCCTCGGCCTCGGCAGATCCCCGCCGGGGTGCTCGCGCACTTCAGCTTCCCGAAGTACATGGTGCAGGAGTAGCCGCACGCCACCTCGCCTTCGCCGGCCTTGCACTCGGGCTCCGGCAGCGAGCCGCCATAGGCCCGGATGACGTAGGCGGGCGGATCAAAGCACACCACCTGGCCGTCCAGCACCTGGCAGCGGCCCTGGGGCGTCTTGGCGCACCGCACCCGCAGGCCATCCGACTTGCAGGCGTAGCCGCAGGCGATCTGCCCGTCGATGGAGCGGCAGTTGGGCGCCGAGGGATCCGTGGCTCCCGGCGCCTGCGACAACAGCACGAGCATCAAGGGAACGAGCGAAGCGGACACGAGCACCTCGAGGGCGAGCAGCCCCCGGATTGACGCTCAGGTTTCGCTCGGGCGCAAGCAAGCGGACGGCGGGCGTGGTAGTGGGAGCGCCGCCCGCTGGGAGGTGGGCCCTGCCTTGGACGTCACCGGTCTCCAACTCGCCCTGTTGTGCCTGGCCGCGCTGTGCGCCGGTTGCGTGGACGCCATCGCGGGGGGCGGAGGGCTCATCACCGTGCCCGTGCTGCTGGCCACGGGGCTGCCGCCGCACTTCGTGCTCGGGACCAACAAGGGCCAGTCCGTCTTCGGCTCCGGGGCGGCGATGGTGCGCTTCTCGCGCGCTCGGCTGGTGAGCGGGAAGCTGGCCTGGGTGAGCTTCCCGCTGGGGCTGCTGGGCGCGTTCGCCGGAGCGCGGCTGGTGCTGTGGGTGAAGCCCGAGGTGCTCAAGCCGCTGGTGCTCGTGCTGCTGGTGGCCGTGGCCGCCTTCCTGGCCTTCCGCAAGGGCCCGCCCCCAGGGGACAGGCCCGAGCCGCCGCTCGAGAAGCTGCGGCTCATGGGTGGGGTGGTGGCTCTCACCCTCGGGGCCTATGACGGCTTCTTCGGCCCGGGCACCGGCACCTTTCTCATCGTGGCCTTCTCCACCCTGCTGGGCCACGGGCTGATGCGCGCGTCCGCGGACGCCAAGGTGGTCAACTTCGCCTCCAACGTCGCCTCGGTGGTGATCTTCTCCTGGAAGGGCGTGGTGCTGTGGCACCTGGCCCTGCCCATGGCGATGGCCCAGTTCACCGGCGCGTGGATCGGCGCCCACCTCACCGTGCGCGGCGGGGACAAGCTGGTGCGCAAGGTGGTGCTCGTCGTGGTGACGGCGCTCGTGCTGAAGCTCGGGCGCGACGTGCTGATGGGCTGAGGGCCCGGCGGGAGCTCAGCCGATGTGCACCAGCAGCGCGTGCCCCCGCTGCGCCACCTGGCTCACGAACTTCCGCAGCTCCGCGAAGTAGCTGATCAGCTCCTCCAGCGGATCCACCTCGTCCGCCGGCTCGTCCCAGAGCCCGGGGTAGATGTCCAGCTCCTGCATCTTCCCGGTGTCGAAGCGGCGACGCAGCGCGTCTAACGAGAGGGCCTGTAGCGCCTCGGAGAGCTTCTTCGCCTCGGCGGGCTTGAAGATGCGCGCCGTGCCCTCATCCGAGGGGATGTCGCCCACGTCCTCGCCGCCGCGCACCAGGAAGTCCAGCGGCGCCGCGCCCTCCCAGGACGTCCCCGTCATCAGGTACTGGAGCCCGTGCCACGTCTCCCCGATGTCGAGCTCGAGGAACCTGGCGCCCGTTGCGTCCCCGAAGTCCTCCGCGTCATCCAGGAAGTCCTGCAGCCGCTCGGGTGCCTTCAGCAGCGCCTGGCGCTGGGACTCCGTCGCGCTGCGCAACGTGCAGAGCATCTCCATCCGGCCATCCTCCAATCCGCTCCCGGGCGGCTCAAGCCTTTTGATTCCAGATCTTTCGCGTTTGCCCAGTGGGCTGCTATTCAGGGGCCTGGTTCGATGAAGAGGGAGGGCACAATGGCTGATCAGAAGAAGGGTACGCTGGACGATGCGACGATCGAGCGTGAGCGTGAGTGGAACGCGCGCGTGGATTGGTTTCTCCAGAGCCTGGTGGAGATGGTGAACAGCAGCGCCATGTCCTTTGGCGTCACGCTCTCGGTGGGAGGCGTGCTCGTCTCCGGCGAGCTCGTGGGCGGCCAGCACTACTTCGAGGGCTTCGGCGCCGAGTTCACCCAGAACTTCAGCGACGAGAAGGCGGCCAAGGGCGCCAAGGAGTCCTTCGCGAAGATGGGGGAGATCTACCGCAAGGGTGGCAATGACGCGACGGCGTCCGGCACGGGGACGGCGTCCGGCCCGTCGTACATCCACCTGCGCAACGCGCGCTTCTTCCAGGCCAACGGCACGCCGGTGCCGAACAACAAGGGCATCTGGTGGCGCGGCAAGCTGTCGGCGGTGGATGGCTTCACGCTCGGCATGCTGAAGGCGGAGTAGTCACCGGCTCCGCGCGCGGGCCCTGCCAGCTGGGGCCCGCGTCGCGGGAGGGGCCGCGAGCCGAGGCAGGGCGCTAGAGGACTACGTGCTCCTTGTGCTCGCCGAAGACGTCGCGCATGGCGTCGGAGATCTCCCCCAGGGTCGCGGACGCCTTCACCGCGTCGAGGATCAGCGGGATGAGGTTCTCGTCCGCAGTGGCCGCGGCCTTGCGCAGGGCGTTCACGGTCCGGGCCGCCGCCCCGTTGTCCCGCTCGGCGCGCAGCTTCTGGAGGCGCTCGGACTGGGCGCGCCCCACGCTCTCGTCCACGCGCAGCAGCCCGGAGGGCGGGGGCTCCTGGATCTGAAACTGGTTCACGCCCACCACCACCTGGCGCTTCTGCTCCAGCTCGCGCTGGGCCTGGTAGGCAGCCTCCTGGATCTCGCTCTGCGGGTAGCCCTTGGCGATGGCCTCCACCATGCCGCCCATGTCGTCGATGTGGCGGATGTAGTCCTGGGCCTTGGCCTCCAGCTCGTCCGTCATCGCCTCCACCGCGTACGAGCCGCCCATCGGGTCGATGATGTCCGCCACGCCGGACTCGTAGGCAATCACCTGCTGCGTGCGCAGCGCCAGCCGCGCGGCCTCCTCGGAGGGCAGCGCCAGCGCTTCGTCCCGGCTGTTGGTGTGCAGCGACTGCGCCCCGCCCATCACCGCCGCCAGCGCCTGTAGCGCCACGCGCACCACGTTGTTGTCCACCTGCTGCGCCGTCAGCGTGCTGCCCGCCGTCTGCGCGTGGAAGCGCAGCATCATCGAGCGCGGATCCTTCGCCTGGAAGCGCTCCTTCATGATGCGCGCCCACAGCCGCCGCGCGGCCCGGAACTTCGCAACCTCCTCCAGGAAGTTGTTGTGGACGTTGAAGAAGAAGGACAGCCGGCCGGCGAACTCATCCACCTGCAGGCCCGCCTTGAGCGCCGCCTCCACGTAGGCGATGCCGTCAGCCAGCGTGAAGCCACTCTCCTGCGCCGCCGTCGAGCCCGCCTCGCGGATGTGGTAGCCGCTGATGGAGATGGGGTTCCACTTGGGGATGCGCTTCGCGCAGAACGCGAACAGGTTGGTGATGAGCCGGAGCGATGGCGCGGGCGGGTAGATGTACGTGCCGCGAGCCATGTACTCCTTGAGGATGTCGTTCTGCACCGTCCCCGAGAGCTGCTCCAGCGCCACGCCGTTCTGCTCGCCCACCGCCGCGTAGAGGCACAGCAGGATGGGCGCCGTGGCGTTGATCGTCATGGACGTGGACACGTCCGCCAGCGGCAGGCCCTTGAGCAGCACCTGCATGTCCTGGAGGGAGGAGATGGACACGCCCACCTTGCCCACCTCGCCGCGCGCGCGAGCGTGGTCCGCGTCGCGCCCCATCTGCGTCGGCAAATCAAAGGCCACCGACAGGCCCGTTTGCCCGGACTTCAGCAGGTAGTGGTAGCGCTGGTTGGACTCCTCGGCCGAGCCGAAGCCGGCGTACTGGCGCATCGTCCAGAAGCGGCCGCGGTACATCGTCGGCTGCACGCCGCGGGTGAAGGGGTACTCGCCCGGGAAGCCGAGCTGCTCCAGGTACTCGCCCTGCGCGTCCTCGGGGGTGTAGACGGGCTGCTCCTCGAGGCCGCTCGAGGTGACGAACGAGGGGTGGCGCTCGCCGCCCTTCGCCTTGGCCTTCTCGTAGACCTGCTTCCGCCAGCGGGCCTTCTCGTCCTTGATGTCCGCCATTACTCCACCACCGCGAGCTTCGCGTTGTTCTCCACGGCCGTGCCCTCCTTGGCCAGCAGCTCCACCACCTTGCCGGCCTTGGGGCTCTTCAGCTCGTTCTCCATCTTCATCGCCTCCACCACCACCAGGCCCTGCCCCTCCTTCACCTCGTCGCCCAGCTTCACCAGCACCTTGACGACCTTGCCGGGCATGGGCGCGCTGATGATCTGCTTGCCCTCGGCGGTGAAGCCCGCGGAGCCCGCGCGCAGCCGCAGCCGCCGCTCGTCCGCCACGTCCACCCGGGTCACCTGCCCGCGCACCAGCACGCCCACCTCATCCCCGTTCTCCTCGAACTCGACGGGGTAGGAGGTGCCGTCCACCAGCAGGGACACCGCGCCGTGATCCAACGTGAGCGCGTCCACCGTGTACGTCTTGTCCTGGAGCGTCAGCCGGTACTGGGTGCCGCCCAGGTGCTCGATGTCCACCGGCACCGCTTCCTTCTGGCCCTGCAGCTTCGCGAAGTAACGCATGGAGTGAGTGTCTCGAGAGAGGGTGGAGTGCTAACGCCGACGGGTCCGCAGGCCCTGCCGCCACGGGGACATGCCGCCCGTCCCGGCAGCGCCGGCCTTCTGGGGCAGCGTCTTCGCGCGCTTCTGGTCGCGCTGGTGGGCGAACAGCGCGCTCGCCAGCAGCGCCACCTCTTGCAGCTTCGGATCCTCGTGGCCCAGCAGCGTGGTGTGCTCGCGCGTGAGGAAGCTGGTGTCGTAGTCGCCGCCCTGGAACTCCGGGTGGCTGACAATGGCCTTCAGGTAGCGCGTGTTCGTGGTGATGCCCTTGACCACGTACTCGCTCAGCGCCCGCTGAGTCCGAGCGATGGCCTCGGCCCGCGTCGGCGCCCACACCGACAGCTTGGAGATCATCGGATCATAGAAGTTGGGCACCGTGTAGCCCGCGTACACGCCCGAGTCGTCTCGCACGTTGGGGCCTCCCGGCACGCGCAGGTACTGGATCTTCCCCGGGCTCGGCATGAAGTTGCGCGCCGGATCCTCCGCGTAGATGCGCACCTCGATGGCGTGGCCGCGCGGCGGCTCGGGCTGGGTGAAGGGCAGCTTCTCGCCCTGGGCGACCTTGATCTGCAGCGCCACCAAGTCCAGCCCGGTGACCCACTCAGTCACTGGGTGCTCCACCTGGAGGCGGGTGTTCATCTCCAGGAAGTAGAAGTTGCGGTGCACGTCCACCAGGAACTCCACGGTGCCGGCGCCCACGTAGTTCACCGCCCGAGCGGCCTGCACCGCCACCGCGCCCATCTTCGCCCGCAGCTCCGGGGTGAGGATGGGGCTGGGCGTCTCCTCCACCACCTTCTGGTGGCGCCGCTGCGCCGAGCACTCGCGCTCGTTCAGGTGCACCACCGTGCCGTGCTGGTCGGCGAACACCTGGATCTCCACGTGGTGGGGCTTCTCCAGGTACTTCTCGATGTAGACCGCGTCATTGCCGAACGCGCTCATCGCCTCGCCCTTGGCGCCGCGCCACGCGGAGGCGAACTCCTGCAGGCCCTCCACCCGGCGCATGCCCTTGCCGCCACCGCCGCCGGCCGCCTTGAGCATGATGGGGAAGCCGATCTTCTCCGCGTACACCCGCGCCTCCTCCTCGGTGTCGATGGGCGCGGCGGTGCCGGGCACCACGGGCACTCCGGCCTTGATCATGTTCTGCCGGGCCCGCGTCTTCTCGCCCATGGCGTCCATGGCCGAGGCCGGCGGGCCGATGAAGGTGATGCCCGCCTTCTCGCACGCGCGCACGAACGAGGCGTTCTCGGACAGGAAGCCGTAGCCCGGGTGGATGGCGTCCGCCCCGGACTTCTTCGCCGCCTCGAGGATGCGCTCCTGGACCAGGTAGCTCTCCCGGGAGGGAGGCGGGCCCACGAAGTAGGCCTGGTCGGCCATCCGGACGTGCAGCGCGGAGCGGTCCGCCTCGGAGTAGACGGCCACCGTGGCGATGCCGAGCTCCTTGCAGGTGCGCATCACCCGGATGGCGATCTCTCCGCGGTTGGCGATGAGGATCTTGCGAATCTTGGGCATGGGCGCCCTTTACCACACGCGGGCGCTGGCTCGGTGAACGCCGTGGGAGCCTCACGGAGAGTGACTCCCCCGGGCGGAGCGGGGATAGTCTGCCCGCTCTGACGCACCCGGACTTTCGAGGAACGCCATGTCCCTGAGCCGCTGGACCCCCGCGCTGCTCGCCGCCCTCGCGCTGACGGGCTGCAAGTCCCATGACGAGCCGTCCTCCACTGCACAGGGCTCGGGAACGCCAGCGGCCTCGGCCTCAGCCAAGGGCTCCACACCCGCGCCCACGCCCGCGCCCGCGCCTGTTCCGGCCCCCGCGTCCGGTCCCGCGCTGTCCTACCTGAAGGACACGAGCCCCAAGAGCTGTGACTGGGTGCGGCAACCGCTCCCCTCGGGCGAGCCGGCGGTGGTGTACTCCTTCCAGGAGCCCTGCAGCCAGGCCATGGTGTCCTGGAGCCCGGACGGCAAGGAGGGGCTCGTGTTCGTCCCGCCCGCGGTCAAGGCCTGGCGGGTGGATCTGGTAGCTCATACCGGCAAGCCGCTGGACCTGAAGGCGCTGCTTGGGAGCAGCAACTCGGGCGAGGCGGATACGCCGTCCATCGAGGAACTCGGCTTCGACAAGCAGGGCCGTCCGGTGGCGCTCTTGGAAGACATCTACAGCGAGCGGAAGCCCGAGAAGGGAAAGGACGGCCAGGCGTTCGTGACTTTCGAGGGCCAGCGCTACCCACTCAATGAAAACCAGGAGGGCGAACCGGGGCTGGCCCACGCGTACCGGCTCGAGGAGGGGGGCTGGAAGCACGTGGAGACGAAGGCCAGCCACTTCGAGACGGATCTGGCTCCGGGCATTCGGATCCTCAAGGCGGGGGAGACGCTGATGCCGGTGGTGCCGGAGCCGGGGATCGGGGGGCGCATGCCCGGGGAGGAGGCCTCCGAGAGCGCCGCGAAGAAGCTGGATGTGGCGTTCCCCGGGCAGGACGCGGACGGGCAGTGGATGTCGCTCTCCACGCCGGGCGGGACGCTCTACTACCGAGGTTCACAGGGCGGAGAGTTCCTCTTTCCGTCCGTTCCCGTGGCCTGGGAGCAGGGAGGAAAGCTGGTGCCGGTGAAGGGCCTGTCAGCGAAGCCGGAGGATCCGCTTGAGCTTGAGGTCCAGGATGGGCTGCTGCTCATCTCCAACTACAGTGAGCCGTACGTCGCCCAGGTCTGGGATACGCGGACGAAGGAGCGAGTCTTCACCGCCGAACAGGCCAACGCGCCCACCTTCTGGCCCAAGCCCGGCGGCCCGTGATGGCTCGGAGGACCTTCGCCATGCGCCATGTCCTGGGACAGCTCCTGCTGGGCACCCTCGTGCTGGCGGGCTGCAAGTCCCACAGCGCTCCGTCCACCACGGCCCAGGACTCGGGCCCGCCCGCCGCGGCTGCGGCTCCGGCTCCCGCGCCTGCTCCCGCGCCCAAGCCTGCTCCCACGCCCGCGCCCGCGCCGGTCCTCGCTGCTGGGCCCGCGCTGTCCTACTTGAAGCCCTCGGATCCCGAGCGCTGTGAGTGGTTGCGGCATCCGCTCCCCTCTGGAGAGCCGGTGGCGGTCTTCTCCTTCAACGGGGCGTGTGACCGGTCCATGGTGTCCTGGAGCCCGGAGGGCAAGGAGGGGCTCGTGTTCACGTGGCCCTCTGGCGAGGGGGAGGTGCAGAGGGCCTGGCGGGTAGACCTCGCGACGCACAAGGGGAAGCCGCTCGACCTGAAGACGCTGCCCGGAGGCACGGGGCCTGCTGGGCCGGACAAGCCGTCCATCCAGGAACTCGGCTTCGACAAGCAGGGCCGGCTGGTGGCGATCCTCGCCGATGTCTACGTGAAGAGGACGCCCGAGAAGGGGCTCCAGGGCCAGCGGTTCCTGACCTTCGAGGGCCAGCGCTACCCACTGCCCGAGTTGGTGGATGGCTCTCCGGGGCTCGCTCACGCGTACCGGCTCGAGGAGGGAAGTTGGAAGCGCGTGGAGACGAAGGCCAGCGGCTTCGAGTCGGACTTCGTGCCGGGCATTCGCGTGCTCGACACGGTGAAGACCCTGGGGCTCATCGCGAGCGCTTTTCCCACCGAGCCGGAGCTGCCGGGCCAGGAGGTGTCCAAGAGCGTGGCGAAGAAGCTGGATGCGGCCTTGCCCTTGCCCGAGCAGCACGAGGAGGGGAAGTGGATGGCGCTGTCCACGCCGGGCGGGACGGTCTACTACCGGGGCGCGCTGGGAGGCGAGCTGCTCTATCCGTCCGCGCCGCTGGCCTGGGAGCAGGGCGGAAAGCCGGTGGAGCTGGAGGACCTGTGGGCCAAGCCGGATGACTATCTGGGGCTGCGGCTCCAGGAGCAGTGGCTGCTCATCGCCAACTATGCGGATCCGCACTCGGCCCAGGTCTGGGATACGAAGAAGAAGGAGCGCGTCGTCGCCGTCGAGGAAGCCAGCGCTCCCGTGTTCTGGCCGAGACCCGCCCCTTCGCAGTAGCGCCTTCCATCGAGAGGACTTCACCCATGCGCAACGCTGTTGGACAGCTCCTGCTCGCCGCCTTCCTGCTGGGAGGCTGCGAGGACAACAAGCTTGTTACCCCTCCGCCGGCTGAGACTCCGGCCCAGGCCAAACCCTCACAAGCCAATCCCACCCAGGCCAGCCCCACTCCCGAGGCGACGCCCTCGGCTCCGCATATGCATGGAGCAACGGGAGTCGGCGACACCGCGCCTGCTCCTGAGCGGGCCCCGGCAAAGGCTCCCACCGAGTCCTCGTCGGGTGCGTGGACACAGAAAGCGGATGCCGGAATCGCCCCGGATGCTGGCAGCTCGCAGATCCGGCCCGATGATCGGGAGGGGGGAGCGCGTCCGGGTAGGCAGGGGCCGCCTGCGGGCGAGGCCAAGGGCCCGCCCCACCCCTGATGCAGACGCAAAAATGCGGCAGTCGTTAGCGCGAACGCTTCAGAGCATTAGCTGCCTCTTTCATCCAGAACTCCGACGGGTCCACGACTGGTGCTGCCTACTTGTTGAAGCGTGGACGCTACGGGAACTGCGCTGGTAGCGTCGAGGGTCCTTCATGGGAGGGCCTGATGCGGTGGCTCCAAGCGGGAGTGGTCGTGCTTTCAGTCATGGCGATGACCGGCTGCCCCTCTGAATTAGGCAAGGACGGCCGCGTGGCCAAGGCCGTCCATAACGATTCGCAGGAGAACCTGCTGATGCTCAAGAGCTGCTCGCAGGCATTTAAAGATGCTGTATGCGGCAATGGCCCCGACAAGGATGAGAAGAAATGTCACCAGTGCGGCGGCCCATGAATTGGCGCACGCTCCTTAGCGTCTGCGCGGGCGTGCTCCTGCCGCTGCCGCTCTTACTACTGCTAGGGACGCTCCTTCGCCCAGAGATCGAGCCAGCGGACCCGACAGGAGTGCGCATCAGCCCGATGCTCGACAGTGAGCAGCGCGAACGGTTGTTGACGTACAAGCGGCCCTGCGAGTCGGGTGCTGAGTGCGACCCACCGCTGGGCTGCTTGTATCAGTCCCGGTACCGGCACGCGTTCTGCACTGACAGCCAGTGCACCACGGATGCGCAGTGCCCCGAAGGACAGGTCTGCCTCAGGCTTGCCACGGAAAAGCATGGACCGGCCGTGCGCCTCTGCATTCCCGTGGGCGTGCGTCAGGAGGGCGAGAACTGTGACCCAGTTCCGGTAGACCAGAAGAGCGCCTGTGCGGCCGGACTTCTGTGCGCGGGGCGGGCTGGTTGGTGTGCCCACTCATGCCGCCTGGGCGCGCAGGCGGAGTGTCCCGAGGGCTTCTTCTGCGCGGACACGACTCCCGAGCCTGCATGTCTGCCCACCTGCGAGAGGCGAGAATGCCCTGCGGGCCAGCAGTGCATCCGGTTCTCCGAGGACTCCTCCCGGTGCGTCCACGTGTACGGCCCTAACTGCCAACAGACGCCTTGTCCCGAGGGCCGGCAATGCCAAGCTTTGCCTGACCCACCGCAACCCGGAAAGGCGTGGCTCTGGTGTGTCCAGGGGTGCGGCGGCAAAAATGATCCGCCCTGCCCAACGGGAAAGGTCTGCAGCGAATATGAATGCGTCCCGGCTTGCGATCCCCAGTGCCCCTCCATATGCGCCGAGGGGTATCGCTGTCGGCAGCCCTGGCCCGACTCGCCCTTTGGGTGCCATCCAGATTGGTAGCTTCCTGCCCCCGCGTACCCATCGCTACACCTGCGCTCTTTCACGGGAACGTCACCCCTGAGATGATGAGGCTCCGAGTCCTGTCATCATTCCATACCTTGAGGGTGAAACTGCCCCAGCTCTCGGCTTTCGTCCCCTCCGCCTCGATCACCACGCGCCGGTCTTCCGCGTCAGAACTGGGTAGCTGAGGATCTCGCTGAGAGGGGCTGAGGCGACGTGTCAGCGACTGCGAAGACCGAGGCGCGCTCCAGCTATCGACGATCTGGAGCGCCGGCTCGACGAAGAGCGGGGAGCTCACCAGCAGCAGGCCCAGGGTCCACGCCCGGGCGAGGAGCCCAGGCCATCGGTTGACGCCCAGGGCGCGCTCGGCCCACAGGAAGGGGAGCTGGAGCACGAAGAACGCGCCCATCATCCCCGCCCAGAAGAGCCCCACCGCCGGCAGCATGAAGGCGAAGTGGATGAAGGCGCTCATCAGGAAGGTGAGCACCAGGCCCAGCCCCGTGCGCCCCCGGCGCGCCACGGGCGCGAAGACGGTCTGCTTCAGGAAGCGGTGGACGGCTCGGTTCCAGCGGCGGCTCCAGAACTCGGTGATCGTCCGCGAGCGGATGGGATCGTCATGGAGCGGGCGGGGATCAACGCCCAGCAAGCCATAGAGGAGGATGACGAGGGCGACGACCGTCTCCACGCCGGTGTACACGAGCACCACTCCGGCGCTCCAGCGGACCGCGAGCCGGGCCGCGCCCGAGGGCAGGTAGCTGCCGAAGGAGACTCCAGCCCATCCGGCGGCCACCAGCGGCGCGCACACGAGCAGCCGGATCAGCGCGGACGTATCCACCCGGGGAGTCATGCGGCGCGCTCGCAGGGTGTCCACCAACCCCAGGACATGCCAGATGCGGCGCGAGGTGGGCACGGGCTTGGGCTCGCGCAGAAGCTCCACGGTGCGAGCGGTGAACCACAGGCTGCCCAGCGCCACGAAGGCCCGGAAGGTCGGGTCGCCGGTGGGAGCCAGGAAGGGGACGGCATACCCCGCTGCGACGAGGAGCACCGCCGCGCCTCGCCGCCAGCGCGGGCCTGTGGCCAGCAGCGCCGCGATCAGCGCGGCCCCGTAGACCAGCCCCACGTAGAGGACGAGGAGCAGCACCCGCTCAATCTAACACGCGGGTTCTGGCCCTCGCCCTCGCTTTGCCCCTTGAATCGGGAGGTCCAACCGATTGGACCTGGGGGCTGCTACTTGCGCGTGGCGGTGAGGTAGCGCTCCATGAGCAGCTTGGCCTCGGAGAGCTTGGCCTCGACGAAGCGGTCCTCCTCGTCCGGCTCCGGGGGCGGGGCGGGCTGCTCGGTGGCCTCCTTGCCCTCCTCACCGAAGTCCACCGCGGCGGCCAGCAGGTTGCGCGCCGGGTTGTTGCCCAGCAGGCGGGCGAGCACCGTGGTCTCCACCTCGAGCCACTTGGCCGCCTGCCGCAGCACGTCCAGGAACTCGCCCTCCAGCATCTTCGAGGGCCGGCCCGGGCCGCCCACGCACACGCGGGCATAGCTGTTGGCCTTGTCCGCGAACAGGCCCACCGCGCGGTCGCGGAAGTCCTGGGACAGCGCCTGCGTCAGCTTGTCCAGGTGCTCTTCCAGGTGGCTCTCGCGGGGCTTGCGCTGGGTGGGCAGCGTCACCTCGGCCACGTGCCAACCCGCGTCTCCCAGCGCCGAGGCGCTCTGAGTCCACTTCACTTCAGGGGTGGACTGGCCCAGGTCCTCACATACCCGCTTCAACGTCTGGCGCAGCGCGGTGAGGTTTCCTTCGACGTCGGACAGGAACAGGATGAGGCGCGGGTGGGACAAAGAGATCTCCATTAAAAGTGAGCTCCCTAGAAAGCTTGTGCGCCGCCTGAGAATTTCCCGGACGGCGCGTGCTTGCCTGCTCAGCTTGAGGCCCAGCCCACCCTACAGGGGGATGTTGCCGTGCTTGCGCGGCAGGTTCTCCTGGCGCTTGTCCTTGAGCATCTCCAGCGCGCGGATGACCTTGGCCCGCGTCTGCTCGGGGCGGATCACCTCGTCGATGTAGCCCAGCTCCGCCGCCTTGAAGGGGTTGGCGAACTTCTCCCGGTAGTCGTTCACCAGCTTCGTGCGCTCGGCGTTGGCGTCCGAGGCCTTGCCCAGCTCGTTGCGGAAGATGATGTTCACCGCGCCCTCGGGGCCCATGACGGCGATCTCCGCCGTGGGGTAGGCGTAGTTGATGTCCGCGCGGATGTGCTTGGAGGCCATCACGTCATACGCCCCGCCGTAGGCCTTGCGGGTAATCACCGTCACCTTGGGCACCGTGGCCTCGGCGAAGGCGTACAGCAGCTTGGCCCCGTGGGTGATGATGCCGCCCCACTCCTGGTCCGTGCCCGGCAGGAAGCCCGGCACGTCCACGAAAGTCACCAGCGGGATGTTGAAGCAGTCGCAGAAGCGCACGAAGCGCGCCGCCTTCACGCTGGCGTCGATGTCCAGGCACCCCGCCAGCACCGCCGGCTGGTTGGCCACCACGCCCACCGGGCGCCCGTTCATCCGCGCGAAGCCCACCACGATGTTCTTCGCGTAGTGCTCCTGCACCTCGAAGAAGTGCTTGTGGTCCACCACTGCGCGGATGATGTCCTTGATGTCGTAGGGCTTGTTCGGGTTGGCCGGGACGATGTCCTTCAGGCTGTCCTCGGTGCGGAACGGATCATCGTCGCTCGGCTGGACGGGCGGATCCTCCTGGTTGTTGGAGGGCAGGAACGAGAGCAGCTCGCGCGTCATCAGGATGGCGGCCTGCTCGTTCTCCGCGGCGAAGTGCGCCACGCCGGACTTCTGGTTGTGCGTGAGCGCGCCGCCCAGCGCCTCCTTCGTCACCTCCTCGTGCGTCACCGTCTTGATGACGTCCGGGCCGGTGATGAACATGTACGAGGTGTCCTTCACCATGAGGATGAAGTCGGTGATCGCCGGCGAGTACACCGCGCCGCCGGCGCACGGGCCCAGGATGAGGGAGAGCTGCGGCACCACGCCCGAGGCCAGGGTGTTGCGCAGGAAGATGTCCGCGTAGCCCGCCAGGCTCTCCACGCCCTCCTGGATGCGCGCGCCGCCCGAGTCGTTCAGGCCGATGACGGGCGCGCCCACGCGGGTGGCCATGTCCATGATCTTGCAGATCTTCTGCGCGTACGCGCCCGACAGCGAGCCGCCGAACACGGTGAAGTCCTGGGCGAAGACGAACACCTGGCGCCCATCCACCGTGCCGTAGCCGGTGACGACGCCGTCGCCGAGGATCTTCTTGTCCCCCATGCCGAAGTCGCTCGAGCGGTGGGTGACGAACTTGTCCAGCTCGCAGAAGGAGCCGGGATCCAGCAGCAGCTCAATGCGCTCGCGAGCGGTGAGCTTGCCGGCCTCGTGCTGCTTGGCGATGCGGTCCGCGCCGCCGCCCAGCTCGGCCTGCTTCTCCATCTGCTCGAGCCGTGCGCGAAGAGGGTCCTTCTCGGGGGTTCCGTCCATGGGCATGGGGCGCCCTCTAGCACGATTGGGGAACGGCGGGCAGCAACGCCTCGACGGCCTCCAGCTCCAACCCGAAGGCCGCCCGGATTTCCTCCAGGGGCCTCTCCCACATGCGCGCCCAGGCCCCTCCGAACAAGGGCTTAGCCCGCTTTCCCAGGAGCCAGCCGCGGACGATGGCGCGCATGCGCACGTCCCGCTCGGAGAAGGCGTAGAGCAGGGTGTTGGCCAGTCCACCGGTGAGGATGCCCGCGGCGAAGGGGCTGCCCACCTGGGCCAGGCTGAAGGCCTGCAGGCCCAGCTCTCCGGCCACCCGGGTGGAGAAGCCGGTGAGCACGTGCCAGATGTCGTGGACCTCCTGCAGGTGGGCCCGGACGTACTCGGTGTCCGTCGTGGCCGGCAGGTGGGGCAGGGCGCTCAGGTCCAGGCCGTTGTCCACCACATGGTCCGCGAAGGCGCGGCCGAAGGTACCCGGGGGAAGGGTGCGCAGCGTGTCGAGCTCCACCGTGCCCAGCCGCGGGCGCTCGCGCAGGGCCTGGGCCGCGGAGGGGATGCGCCAGAGACCATCCGTGACACGCCGCATCGCCTGGGGAGGTGCGAGCACGGGCGCCAGGCCCAGGATGTCCTTCAGCCGCTGGGGATCCTTGATGGTGCGCACCACTTGATAAGCCGTCCGCACCCAGATCCATGTGTGCCGCATGTCCCTGCCTCCCGCCCCCCCCTCGCCGAGGGGGAAGGTAGGGAGTGCCGGGGCCGACCGGAACTTGTGGGTGCGCGGTGCCCGGGAGATGACATGCGGAGCCCGCGAGTGGAGGGCGGTACAATGAATGGCTCTCGGCGTCGCGTAGCGCGCCCATGATGAACTGGTTCCATTCGCCGGGCCACTTGCGGCTCCGGCACCTTGGAGGCCGGTGGGTCAGTGCGCCTTGGAGGGGGGCGCGGCGAAGGCGGCGCCGCGCAGGGCCCTGGCCACGTGCAGCGCCCAGGCCTCCGCCGAGTCGAGCTCCGCTCGTGCGCTCGCATAGCGGTCGAGGCTGTCTTCGGAGCCATCCAAGGCGAAGAGTGCGTCGTGAAACTCCCGCTGGGCCCGGGTGAGCCAGCGGCTGGCCCTCAGCCGCAGCGTGTCCGCCAGCGCGGGATGGAGCTCCACCCCATCGGGAATGCGCAGATCCTGCTCGTCAAGGCGAGAGGAAGTCGTCTCTGCAAGGTCGGCATGCACTTGTGTCGTAGGCATGCAGGGAGGGTTGCTACGAACCCCATAGGCAAAAACCTGATCGGGCGGGCAATGGTTCTGTCGGTTCTGAGCAGTTTGCCATGCCTGAAGAACTACACACGAGGCAGGAGGCGCCACGCCGGAGCGCCGTGGCTCGGAACCTGTCCGGATCAGGGCGCCTCGGGGTGGGCCGTGGAGAAGGCGGCCTCCTGGCGCTCGTTGAACTGGAGCACCGCGCGCTGCGCGTCCTGGTACGCGGCGGTATAGGACACCTGGAGGCCCGTGAACCCCGCGGTGGACAGCAGGATGGGGATCCACCTCAGGTGGCGCTCGTGGGCAAGGGACACCAGCGGCACCACCGCGAGCGCGGCGAAGCCCAGGCTGATTCCCAGGCGTACCAGGCCGTTGGCCGTCTCGCCCACGTAGAGCTGGCCGGCGCCCGGGATGAGCGACAACGCGGCGGCGGTGTTCTGGGATCTCCAGGGCATGGCTTGCAGCTGGGGCACGAGCGAGGCCACGGGAGCGGTGGGGTACTCGCGCTGGAGCAGCTCGAAGGCTCCGGCACTGTCGCGTGGGAAGCCCTCGGTGAGCGTGTTGCGGTAGGCCCAGCCCAGCCGGTAGAGCGCCAGCGGCCGGTAGGCGCTGTTCGGGTAGCGCGCGAGCAGGGCCTCGTAGAGCTGCGCCGCGCCATCGTAGGCATGCAGCCGCAGGTCCATCATCCCCTCGGAGGAGGCCGCCACCAGGAAGGGCGCGAAGTCCGTGGCCGCCGCCGCCAGCTGCGCCACATACGAGGCCGTGGGCCGCTCCGCTTCCACGTCGAAGCGGTAGCGGTAGAGCGACTCGGCCTGGAGCCACAGCACGGTGTCCGGCGCGGGCGGCTCGGCATGCGCGGCGGGGGGCGCGGCCCGCACGTCCCGGGCGAGCTCCCGCTGGGCCGCGTTGAAGCTGGCGTCATCCGGGCGGATGAGCGCCGAGGGAGCGCAGGCGACACAGGTGAGCAGCAGCAGCAAGGTGGGCGCGCGGAGCATGAGGCCCTCGACTTACCGGAAGCAGCGGGTCCTTGTCCCGTCGAGCGCAGCCCAGGCGGCCAGGGAGGCTCTCCACCGCCACGTGCTTCCCTCTCTGGCAGGACGGAGATTTTCAGGGGTGGGGGCTCGCTGAGGAGGCGATGATGCGCGGCGGTCGAGGATCGTTCCAGGTGGCCTCGTTTCGAGGCATCCCCATCCGGCTCCACTTCTCCCTCGTCCTCGTCCTACCGCTGCTCGCCTTCGCCTACGGAGGGGTCGTCCGGCAGGCGGTGCGAGCGGCTGGAGCCCCCTCGGGGACGGGGATGGGAGCCTCCCTGCTCTGGGGCCTGGGCGTGGCGGTGGGCCTGTTCCTCTCGGTGCTCATCCACGAGATGGCACATGTCCTCTATGCGCTGCGCACCGGCGGCAAGGTGCGCTCCATCACGCTGATGATCGTCGGCGGCGTGTCGGAGGTGACGGAGCTGCCCCGGCGCTCTCGAGACGAGGCGCTCATGGCGCTCGTTGGGCCGCTCACGAGCGTGGGGCTGGGCGCCCTCCTCCTTCTCACCGTGTGGCTCCTGCACGAGACCCTCGCCTTCAGCCCGCGCTTCGCGCTCTCCTACCTGGCGGGGCTCAACTTCTTCCTGGGCGCCTTCAACCTGGTGCCGGCCTTCCCCATGGACGGGGGGCGCATCCTGCGCGGGGTGCTCACCGGGCGCATGGGGCTGGTGCGCGCCACGCGCGTGGCCTCGCGGGTGGGCAAGCTCTTCGCAGGGCTCTTCTTCGTGGCGGGCCTGCTCACCTTCAATCCCTTCCTCGCCTTCATCGCCTTCCTCGTCTTCACCGGCGCCGAGGGCGAGTCCCGCCAGGTGCAGGTCCGCACCGTGCTCGAGAAGCTCCAGGTGGAGCAGGTGATGTCTCCTCGCTTCCACGGCGTGGAGCTGGACACCTCGCTGGAGGAGGCCCTGGGCGATCTGCGCCGCGCGAAGCTGCTGGCGCTGCCGGCCACCGACGCGGATCGCCCGGTGGGCTGGGTGGTGCTGGCGGACCTGATGCGCGTGCCCGGGCCTGAGCGCTCCGTGCGCACCGTCCGCGAGCAGGTGCGGCCGGCGGTGACCGTCTCTCCCGGAGACGACGCGTGGTCCGCGCTGCGGAAGCTGGTGGAAACACAACCGCCCCTGCTCCTGGTGCTGGAGCAGGGGCGGCTGGTGGGAACCGTGGACGGAAATGATCTCAACGCGGCGGTGGCGCTCCACCTGGCCTCCGCGGAGGACCGCGAAGGCCGTTGGCCGCGCTGGCGCCAGGAACGGCCCGCCTGACGCCAGCTGGAGGCGAACTACTTCTTGGACTCGACGCCCACCGCGCTCCAGGCCTTCTGCACCGTCTGCACCTCGGGCGAGTTGGCGCCGTACAGGTCCGTGGCCGACTTGATGCAGGCATCACGCGCCTGGGCGAAGGTGGTCTTCGGCGTCATGTACGTGGTCAGCGCGCGGCCGAAGATCTTCAGGCTCTTCTCGATGCCGATGCCGCTGTCCACCTTCATGCCGGAGGTCTTGTTGGTGCCGCCCTGGGCCATCAGGTAGAAGGCGTTGTTGGCGATACCGCTGGAGCTGTGCACCTCGGTGCCCGACTTGAAGTTCTTGTAGTTGTCCAGCGAGTAGCCGTCGGCCGTCGGGTTGCTCATGTCGCGCAGGCCGTCGGTGGGGTCGCCATTGTTCGGCGTCCAGGCGTCCTCGCCCACGGTGTAGTCGAACTTCACCGCCGAGTTCTTCTGGCTGGCGTACCACTCCACGCCGGTGCCCATGATGTCGCTCATCGCCTCGTTCAGGCCGCCGGACTCGCCGCTGTACACCAGGCCCGCGGTGCGCTCGGTGAGGCCGTGGGAGATCTCGTGGCCCGCGATGTCCAGCGTGGTGAGCGGGCCGGCCTCCTTGCCGTCGCCGTCGCCGTAGTTCATCTGCTGGCCGTCCCAGAAGGCGTTCACGAAGTTGGTGCCCAGGTGGACGTTGGACAGCAGCTTCTCGCCCTTGCCGTCGATGGAGTCACGGCCCAGCACGTTCTTGTAGAAGTCGTACGTCATCTCCGCGCCGTAGTGCGCGTCGACCGCGGCCTTGGTGCGCGAATCGTCACCCGTCTCGCCCCAGGCATCGTTCTTGTCCACGAACGGCGTGGTGCTGCTGGGGGTGGGAGACTGGTTCTCGTCCGAGTTGTGCGTGTCGCGCGTCTCCACGCCCTTGCCGCGGGTGGAGTCGTTGAGGCTGAAGGTGCCGTCCGCGTTCTTCGTGGTCTGCAGGTCCACCGTGCCGCTGTACATCGTCTTGTCGTTGGCGGTGCCCGTCGGAGGAGGAGGAGGAGGAGGAGGCTGCGAGCCCTTGGGGGTGATGTTCAGGCTCCAGCTGTTGAGCTTGCCCGAGTCGCCGCGCGCCTTGTCCGAGACGGTGAGCGTCCAGTCGCCCTTGGCGCTCTCGCCGGCGAACTGGGACATGTCGAACTCGCCCTTGATGTTGTCGGCGCTGCCGCCCTCGCGGTTGCTGATGGTGGCCGACTTGCCCGAGGGGCTGGTCAGCGTCACCACGAGATCGCCACGGTAGGTGTGGTCGATGTCCAGGTTCAGCTTCATCTTGTCGATGGAGACGTCATCGCCGATGGTGATCTTCGACGTGACCGTCTTGTTGTCCTTGATGTCCGCGTTCGGCGTGGCCGTGCCCGTCACCGCGGAGGGCGTGGTGGCCGCGGGCTTCTTCTCGAAGCCGCCGATCTGGTTGAAGCTCTGGACGATCTTCCCGGAGTCGCCGTCGATGAGGTAGTTCATCTTCCGGGGGCTCTGGCTGGCGTCGGAGGTGTTGGTCAGCTCCGCGCGGTAGCCGGCGTGGTACTTGCCCTGGTCGTCCTGGAACACGACGCGCTCCAGGGTGGGCTGGCGGTCCGTCTTGCCGCCGAAGGCCTTCTGCGCCACGGCCATCGCGTCCTTGTCGGACAGCTTCAGGGTCTTGCTGCCCAGGCCCGCGGGGATGGTGGACGTGTCACCGGTGACGCTGTCCATCTTTCCCTGCGCGTCCAGGTGGCCGATGATCTGCTCGCCGAACACCTTCGTGCCCTCGAACGTGCGGTCCATGCGCACGTGGGTCATGCCCAGCTCGTCCTTCTCGACGCTGCGCGGGACGAAGTTCTTCGACGCGTCGAACTTCGGGGCGCCGCCGCGAATGAGCGACTCGCCCGCGGGGGCGTGCTGGTTGAGGAAGTCCAGCGTGGCGTTGATGGCCGCCTGGCCCTCGGGGCTGGTGGTGGCCACCGGGCCGGGAGCCGCGGCCTGGCGCAGGCCACCGCTCAGATCCGGCGCCGCGGTCTTGGGGGCCGCCGCCGGGGTGAAGCCAGACTTCGCCGTCTCCATCGTGCTCTTGCTCGGGGTGGCGGTGTTCTTCGCGGCGGTGGGCTGAGAATCGGTGTTGCGGGTGGTGGGGGGGACAACAGGCGAATCAAGGCGACGGATGGTCACGGTGAGCCTCGGGATTGGGGGAAGAACTGCGAGAGGTACAACCGGATTATCGCAGTGGGGTGAAAGGTGTTGCTTGGTGCGATTAAATAGGTGGAGGTGAGTGTTAGTCGTATTCCGGCCTACCACTTTTCAAGACTTGAGAAGCGTCCCTCCGCTGGGCCTGTGCAGCGGAGACGCAGTTTTTCGGGATGCTAGCACCCCCCGCCAACGGATCAGTAGAGGGGGGGGCTTGCTCTGGGGTTCTCTCCTTAGAAGGAGCCAGCGGCCCGCGGGTTCCCGGATCAGGGCGCGGGCTTTTCGCCGGCCGCCGGCAGCGCCCAGGTGAGGGAGAAGCGGTGCGCGCCCCCGGGAGCGCTGTCGAGCCACCCGCTGATCCGCTCGCTGTTGCTGAGGAGCAGGCCCAGCTCCGCGCTCATGGCGAAGAGGGCGGCCAGCTGCTGGTTGGCCATCACATCCATCAGCGAGACCTGGGAGAGCGCCCGCGCCACGCGCTTGGGGTCCGCGGTGAAGTCCACGGCGTGAGGCAGCCGGGCGCCCTTGTCCGAGAGCGAGTCCAGCAGGCCCTTCACCACGGCCTCGTCATTGCCCACCACCAGCTGCTTGCCCTTCTGCCGCACGAAGACGGTGCCGCCTCGGAGCGCGAGCGCGTACCCATCCTCCAGCGCCTGCGCGCCCGGGAAGTCCGCCAGCGGGGCGAGCGCCGCCTTCAGCTTCTCCGCGTCCTTCACCTCGGCGGCCACCCCCTGGCGCGGGGCGAAGAAGCGGCCCTCGGGCGTGCGCAGCGAGGCCTTCACCTGCACGCTGTCCACGAGCACGAGGACGTGGCCGGTGAGCTGCTGCGTCACCACCTGCGCCACCGCGTCCACCTTCTCGGGAGGGCAGTTGGCGCACAGCTGCTGGAGGCTGGAGCGCACCGAGCCCACCGCCTGGGAGAGCCCCGAGGGCGCCACCTGCGCGCGGCTGACGAGCAGCCCGTCCAGCTTCAGCGCTCCATAGGGGCTGGCGCTCGAGGCCTGGAAGGGGGGCAGCGGCAGCTGGGTGGCGGTGCCCTCGGCCTGGAGCGTGTCCGCGGTGGCCTCCAGGCCCACCACGCGCGAGCCCTGGAGCACGTAGACGGCTCCCGGGAGCTTGCTCAGCCGCGCGTCCGGCGCGGGCGCCTTGCCCATCAGCTTCACCGTCTCCTGCTGGAGATCATCGTCGTCGTAGAGCGTGGCGAACGAGCACACGTCCTGGCCCTTGAGCACGTAGCCCGCGCGGCCAGTGCCTCGGGGGGCGCTCACCGTGGTCAGGCCCTTGGCGGTGGTGGTCTTCACCGGGCCTCCGGTGGCCAGGGCCTCGGCCGCCTTGGCCTGGAAGGCCTTGGGGTCCGCCAGCAGCACGCAGGACACCTTGCCCCGGTCCACGTAGGAGAGGGTGGCGGGGCCAGCGGGATCCATGCCCACGCTGGCGAGCGACTCGGGGCGGAACGGATCCACCGTGAGGAAGGGGTGGAACTCGGAGCCCCAGGAGGCGGGGCGCGCCATGGCGGAGTACGTGCCGGCGCGCGACATGAAGCCCAGGAGGCCGGAGAGCTTGTCCAGCCGGGGGATGTGGACGACAGCCTTCGCCGAGGGAGTGGCGCGAGGCGCGGGCGCCGCGGCGAGCGCGGTGGCCAGGAGGAGCGAGAGCATGGATCCAGGTGAGAGCAGCCGGGCTCCCACCCTGTCAAGCCAGGAGGCCCGTTACATCTTGGGTGCGGGCATCGCGGCCAGGTCCCCGGCCGGAGCCTCCACCGTCACGGGCTTCTTCCGGACGCTCACGACAGACCCGATGCTCCAGTGGAACACGGGGGAGCCCTTCAAGAGCTGGAAGAGGAGCCAGGGCCCCAGGCAGCCCGCCAGGGTGCCCACCACCAGGTGCACCGCCAGCGGCGTCCCCGCGTGCCAGCGCTCCAACGCCATGCGCGTGCTCGACACGAAGTAGAGGTGGAACAGGTAGAGCGTCATGCTCATGGAGCCCACGAGCACCAGCCGGCGCCAGGCCTCGTTCCACACCGCCCCCAGGACCGCGATCCGGGTGCGCGCGAAGACGGCCAGCGTGAACAGCATGCAGAAGCCCAGCGGGCCGTTGAGGGTGCGCGCCAGCTCGTACTGCGCCTCGGAGGTCACCGCATAGACGAGCGCGATCACCGCGAAGAAGCCCACGGGCAGCAGGGCCTGCACCGTGATCGGGAGCCGGGCCAGCGCCTGGCGCGCGGCCGCCAGCCGCGGCTGGAGCAGCATCCCCAGGCCGAAGAAGCGGTTCCAGTAGAGGAGGGTCTCCACGTACTCGCCCGCCGCGCCGCCGCCCGTGCGCTGCCTCCAGGTGCTCACCGCGAGGAAGAGGATCATCGCGAGCGCGAAGTAGCTCCCCTCACTCCAGCGGCCGAGCCGGGGCGCGGCGAACTACCGGAACAGCCACGCCAGCAGCGTGCACCCCATCAGCGCGTGCATGAACCAGAAGATGGAGTAGGGAGGGAGCCACGCGGTGGGCAGCCGCTGGAGCAGCTGCACCCAGGCCTCCAGGCCGTGGGGCCTGCCGCGCCGCAGCTCCTGCATCGCGAACAGCGCGGGCGCCCACACCAGCATGGGGACCAGCAGCTTGGTCACCTTCTTGCGAAGGAACTCGCTCAGCCCGAGATCCGAGCGCCCGAAGGCCGCCACCGCCACCCCCGAGCCCATCAACATCACCGCCATGTTGAAGCTGTGGACCAGCTCCACCGCGATCCGGAGATCGGCCCGGCCCGGAGCGAAGAGC
>NZ_JBJMQP010000025.1:0-75312 GCF_045802625.1 Hyalangium sp.
AAAGACGGGCAACATCGTCATCGGTACGGCGAGCTTGGGCTTCCAGGAAGGGACGGACCTCACGACGACCTTGAAGGACTCCAACACCATCGAGGGCTCGCTGTCGCGCCTGCCCAACGGAGTGGACACCAACGTGAACGCGCAGGACTTCAAGTTCACCAAGTCGTCCACGCCGGGCGCCCCGAACGTCTTCACCCCATAAGGGGCTGCTGACGGTCACCCCGGCGCTCCGCTTGTCTCTTGGAGCGCCGGGGCTTCGTTGTGCGCATCGACAAGGTGAAGGCTGGGAGCAGTCAGGCGGGCGGGGACTTCAGCAGCCCGGCTCGCTTGAGCAGTTCGTGCACCCGCTGGCCCAGAGCCAGGTGCTCGGAGTTGGAGGCCGTGAAGCGCTCGGGAGTAAGGATGACGAGCGTGCCCAGCGTACCCACCGGCTCGATGCGAACGGGAGCGGGAAGGAGTGGCACCGTGCCTCGGCGGCGAGCGAAGTACATCAACCAGCCCGCGTCTGCGTCCTGCTCATCCACGGACATCCGCGCCCGCGCCTTGGTGGACGTGGCGATTCCCCAATCCGGGTCCCAGGCCGTGGCCATGCACCGCAGGATCCGAGCCAAACCGGGTGCGGTCAGGATCCGTTCCACCGCCTCCCCTTCGCTGGGGAGATTCACGAGACACACATTGCTCACGGCTTCCGTGGAGGCACCGCAGCGGAGGCTGACCTTCGTTGAGCTGACGTCCGGTTGCTGATTCCAAACACGGAGGCCGAAGCCCAGGTCCTCCATGATTTGCTTGTCGAGGTCCGTCCGGCTTCTCCCTCGCAGGAGCAAGTCCTTGAGTTCTTCCCGGTTCTCGGTGTGCATAGGGTGGCCTGGCGCGCCACGCGCCACGCGGCCTGCCCGGTACCATTGGCCGAGTGTCGCATCACATTGTGCCAGCATTTGGAAGAACAGCTCCGCGCGCTGAGCACACGCGCCAACGTCTTCCCCTCGTGCTCCCCAATAGACGCCCGCATAATAGGTCTCCATGGTCTCGCGGCGCTCCTCAGGGAATCGGAGGTGTGTAGATGACCTTGATACCCTTGATACCGGCTTGCTGAAAGTGATCGAGGAGGATCTCGACCAACTCGCGCTCGGCCACGTGCCACTCAAGAGGGATGCCTCGTGCAGCTCGGACCTGCTTGCTGGCCTGCTCGATCAGCCCGTCAAACCCGCCCGATTTCTCGTACCAGACTTCGGGTTGTCCGCTTTCATCGAAGAACTCGAGGTAGCGCTCGGCCTTGGCCTCCTTCAGCACGCCAGAGGTGAAGCCGTCATACTCCACGCCGTCAATGAAGTAGACCTCGTCGGCGGAGCGGCCGGAGATCTGCTCTTGGTAGCGCCTGGCACGCTCGGAGCCCGAAAACTTCTTGTGTTTCCATTCTCCGGGGGCCTTCGCGGCCTGGGAGTTGCCTTCCTTCGGCGCCTTCTCGGCCGCCATGAGGACGTAGACAGCGCCGGTTCCCGTTCCCAGCGCTGTCGCCACGCTCTCTGCGGGCACGGCCACTCGTTCGATGACCATGGCTCCTTCGGCCGTCAAGGACAGCACCGGGAGGCTTGCTCCTACTGAGCTCATACGCATGGCTGCGCCCGCCGCACTGCCGTAGAGCGTCAGCAGATGCGTAGAGAGTCGAGCTGCCTCGCGAATCTGTTCCTGAAGCGGCAGTGCCGAGTATCGCGCGAAGTAATCAGGAGAGGAGGCAATGAGCGCGGCGACGGCGGAGGGGAGCTGAGCCAGCCCCTCCGCGCTGCGGATGGGATGGGTGACGAGGGCCGCCATGCCCACCACCAGCTCCTCCGCGGCATCCTGCGCCCCATCCAGCGCGGCGTTGAACCAGTCATGCTCCAGGCTCAACTCACCCAACGAGGCTGCGCGCAGAGGGTGGAGCCTCTCGTCTACGGCATAGAAGACTCCGCCTCGCTCCCAGCAGAATGCGCCGATCTCGAAGTTGCCCGCCATGAGGCGGCCCTCGCGCAACTCCAAGCGGCCCATGCGCTGCGAGGGCTGGCCATTGAGGGCTCCTGCCAGGTAGCCGTCTGGGCGCATGATACCCAAGCGGCGAAAGCGGCTGGTGCGCTGCAACAGGTCGGCATAGGAGACGTCCTCGCCTGCGGTCAGCACTTCGCGCAGCAGGAAGACCAGGGTACGGCGAGGGGCGAAAGTGCTCAGGGTGGCCGGACTCCGCGCCAGGGCCTCCCAGAGCTTCTTCGCATCGTCGATCTCTAACTCCGCTCCCGTGGGATGCCGAGCGTCCTGCTCCAGTCCTGCTGACTTCTGCAGGAGTTGGAAATCGTCCTTCTCTTCGCTGAGGTGGCTGAAGAAGCCGGAGTCGCCTCGGGGCTTTGGCGTGCCCGGCGAAGTGGTTCCAGCTGACCGGGTGTTGGGAGCATTCCCGGCCATGCCGGGCTGTGAAGGCAAATCGCTGAAGGCTTGATGGCCACTCAGGGTGTTCCCGGTAGCACATCCAGCAAGCCACACCACGACCACGAGGTGCCAGCACCCATGCCGCTTGTTCCAATGAGGCCCCATTGTGCATCCCATCGTAGCAACGCCCCTACATAGAGGGGTGCTCCCCAGACGCTCGGGCCTACTCCTTCGGAGTCTGGATGCCGGTGACCAGCAGCTTGTCCAGCACGGCCAGAACGGGATCGTACGTCACCGTGGCCCGGAACAGGTTCTGGTACACCAGCAGGCCAATGTACGCCCCCATCATCGCGTGCGCTGTCTGCAGCGCATCCACTTCCGCTCGGAACTCCTGCTTCTTCTGCCCGTAGCGGAGGATGCCCGCCAGCACCTCGACGTAGATGCCCAGCTTCTCGCGCAGGGCCTCGGCCACGCGCTCGTTGGCCTCGGCGGACTCGGCCGCCACCATGCCGAAGAAGATGCCGTACTCGCGGTGGTAGCGCAGGAACTGCCCCGTGCGGTTCATGAACGAGCGCAGCTGCTCGCGAGCCGTCAGCTTGCGGTGCTCGGACAGCAGATCCACGAACTCGTTGAGGTAGCGCTGGTGCAGCTCGTCGATGGCCGCCAGCAGCAAGTCTTCCTTGGTGGGGAAGTGCCAGTAGAGCGCGCCGGGCGTCATGCGGATGGCCTTGGCCAGCTCCGCCATCGTCGTCGCCAGGAAGCCGCGCCGCGCGAACAGCGTGATGGCCGCCTCGAGGATCTCTACCCGCGTCCGTGCCGCGCGCTCCTGTTTGATCTCCCGCTTCGCAGGTTCCTTGCGCATGGGAGGGCCATCCTACCTCATGAGAGGAGCGTCACGTGCACAATCTCCGGAGGCGCCGCGATGCGCACCGGCGGCCCCCAGAAGCCCGTGCCCCGGCTGACATAGAGATGGTGCCCGTTCTCCTCGAAGTGTCCCGCCGCGTGCTCCCAGATGGCGGACACCACCAGCGTGAAGGGGAAGAACTGGCCTCCGTGGGTGTGTCCGGAGAGCTGCAGGCCGATGCCCGCTCTTGACGCTTCGCGCCAGTTGGCGGGCTGGTGCGCCATGAGCACCGAGGCGCGCTCGGGATCCCTCCCCGCCATCGCCTGGGCCAAGTCGTACCGGTGAGGCGAGCCAGAGCGGCCGCCCGACCAGTCGTCCACGCCCACCAGGTCAAACGAGGCGCCCGGCTCGCCGATGCTCACGTGGCGGTTGCGCAGCACGGGGATGCCCATGCGCTCCAGGGCCTCGGTCCACTCCTCGTCTCCGGAGTAGTATTCGTGGTTGCCGGTGACGAAGTAGCTGCCATACCGGCTGCGCAGGTTCGTGAGGGCGGCCACCGCGTGGCTCAGCTCGGACACACTGCCGTCCACCAGATCCCCGGTGATGCACATCAGGTCCGGCTTGAGCGCGTTGCACTGCTCCACCATGGCGTCCATGAAGTGGCGCCGGATGAGCGGGCCCACGTGGATGTCGCTGATCTGGACCAGGGAGAAGCCATCCAGCGCCTTGGGCAGTCCCGGAAGCCGGACGGCCAGCCGGTTGATCACCGGAGGGTGGAAGGCGCGCCAGGTGCCGTAGCCCACCATTCCCCCGGTGGCGAGCATGGCGCCGCCGGCGGTGGCGCGAGCGAGGAACTGGCGCCGCTCCTCGGAGACGGCAGGAGCAGGGGCGGGCGAGGGCTCGGCAGAGGGCGCGGGCCGTGAGCGCCGGTGCCAGACAAGGCCGATCAGGGAGCGGACGCTGCCCACGAGGAAGAGGGCGAGGATCAGGTAGATGGCAGCGCCCATCCAGGTCCACCCGATGGTGGCCAAGGCGTGCATGAAGCTCTCGGGCAGCATGAGCGCCAGGGCGCGCGAGCCCATCATCAGCAGGCACAGCGCCGCCAGGGAGAACACGCCCGCCTTGCGCCAGCCCGGGTGTCCGGAGGTGTCCCGGAAGATGCGCCGGTACAGGTACAGATGGGTCAGCACGGTGAGGACGCCGAGGATGGCGAAGAAGCCGAGGTAGCGCACGCCCCATACTTACCCCGTCCCGCCACGCCGCGGCTCGCGTTGCGTATGAAGAAGCGTGAAGCGGTGCGGCACCCGGCGCTCAGGCGGCGGGGGCCGAGCGGGGCTGCCCTCGCTCCGTGAGCAGCGTGCGGAGGCGGGCGCGCAGCCTCTCCGGCTCGAAGGGCTTCTCCAGCCAGGGCAGGTGCGTGCTGTTCAGAAACGCGCGCGCTGCCTCGGTGAAGGCCCCGCCGGTGAGGAACACCATCCGCTCGGCCATCTCCGGCACCTCGGGGCGTAGCGTCTCGTACAGCTCCATGCCCGTCATCTCCGGCATCATCAAGTCACAGAGGATCAGCGCGTAGCGCTCCCCCGCCCGCAGCCGCTCCAGCGCCTTGCGCGCGCTGGTGAGGGACACCACCTCGTACTCGGGCGACAGCGTGCGCGACAGGGAGGCGATCAGCAGCGGCTCATCGTCGATCACCAGCAGCCGGCTGCGCGACTCGGAGGGCACCGTGGGGGGGAAGACGCCGGAGGTCTCCTTCGAGGGCTGGGCCGGGGCCGGCGGCAGCTCCACCTCGAAGGTGGTGCCGCGCCCCAGCTCGCTGCGCACGTGGATCTCCCCGCCCATGTTCTGCACGTACGAGTGGCAGATGGACAGCCCCAGCCCCGTGCCCACCCCCACCGGCTTGGTGGTGAAGAAGGGCTCGAAGATGCGAGGCAGCACCTCGGGAGCAATGCCCGAGCCGGTGTCGCTCACCGCCACCCGGATGTGGCCGCGCTCGTCCTGGCGCAGCGTGACGCGGATCTCGTGCCGATCCGCGTGGCCCTCGGGGATGGCCTGCGCGGCGTTGACCAGCAGGTTGAGGAACACCTGGCCCAGCCGCGTCTCGTCTCCGAGCACCTCGAGGAACTCGTCAAAGTCCTTCACCACCCGGGCGCGGTGGCGGATCTCCGCGTCCGCGATGGAGAGCGCCAGCTCCAGCACCTGGCGCAGCTCCACGCGCTGCAGGCGCTCGGGCTGCATGCGGGAGAACGTCCGGAGATCCTGGACGATGCGGCGCACCCGATCCGCCCCCTGCAGCGCGTCCTCGAGCGCCTGTCCGACCTCTCCCCAGCGCCCCTGGGCGTCTCGCTCGGCGGCCTGGTGCACCTCCAGGGTCGCGTAGTGGAGGTTGGAGATGATGTAGGCCAGGGGGTTGTTGATCTCGTGCCCCACGCCCGCGGCCAGCGTACCCACCGCCGCCATCTTCTCCGCGTGGATCAGCCGCTCGCGCGTGGCCTGCAGCTCCTGGAGCCGGGCGCTCAGGCTGGCGTTGACGGTGGCCAGCTCCGCGGTGCGCTCATCGACACGGGCCTGCAGCTCGCGCTCGCGCCGGCGCACGCGGTGCACGCGCAGCCACACCACGCCGGCCACCGCCAGCATGGCGAGCAGCCCGCACGCCACCCGGAAGCCCCACCTCTGGTAGAGGCGGGGCGCCAGGAAGAAGCTCAGCGTGGCCTCGGAGGGCTCCGCCGCGCCGAGCGGAGGCTCCACCTGGACGCGGAAGCGGTATTGCCCCGGTGGCAGGTGCGTGTAGTAGGCCACGCGCCGGGCGCCGGCCTCCACCCAGTCCGTGTCCACGCCCTCGAGCCGGAAGCGGAACCTCAACGCCTGGGGATCGCGCAGGCTCGGAGCGGTGTAGTGGAGCTCCACCTGGCCCTCGCCCACGGGGATGCGGCTCTCCCCGGAGAGGGGCACTCGCCGGGTGTCCACGAGCAGCTCCTCGAAGAGCACCTTCGGCGCGGGCAGGGCCTGGTGGTGCCAGGGCTTGTTCGGATCGTACACGACGGCGCCGCGGATCGTCGGGAACCACAGCCGGCCATCGCTGCTGACGAGGCCCGCGGGCGTGCCCACGCCGTTGCACTCCTCGGCGCGCATCCCGTCCTCGCTGCCGTAGGCGTGCGAGGTGACGCGCGGAAGCCGCCCCTCGGCCACCGCCTCCAGCTCCTCCAGGGCCACGCGGAAGATGCCCTTGTTGCAGCTCATCCACAGGTTGCCGTGCCCGTCCGGGAGGAGCTCGAAGATGCGATCATTGAACAGGCCCTCGGCGCGCGACAGGCGCACGAACGCCCCGTTCCTCCAGCGGTAGAGCCCCTCGTCGGTGCCGATCCAGAGCGTGCCGTTGGGCTGCTCGTAGACTGCTTGGATCTCGCTGAACATCGGGTGGCCCTCGTTGGACAGCGTGACGGGGCGCCCGTGGACGAAGTAGGCGAGGCCACCCTCGGCGGTGCCCACCCAGAAGCCCCCGGCCTGCCGCTTCTTCAGCAGCGTGATGGAGTTGCCCGGCAGTCCTTGCTGGCGGGTGAAGCGCTCGAAGCGCTCTCCGTTCCAGCGCACGAGCGCATCCTGCGTGCCGGCCCAGAGCGTGCCATCCGAGTCGAAGTGCACCACGCGCACCGGCCCCGAGGGCAGGCCCTGCGCAAAGCCCAGGCTGGTGGTGATCTTCCCGTCCTCCCAGCGGCTGAGGCCCGTCTGCGAGGCGAACCAGAGGCTGCCGTCCGGGGCCTGGGAGATGGAGCGGACGCGGTCATGGATCAGCCCCTCGTGGGTCGTCCACGTGCTCACCTGCCCGTCATGCAAACGGGAGACGCCGGTGCCCAGTCCAGCGAACCACAGGCTCCCATCCCGCGCCTCGTAGAGGGCGGACAGCACGTCGTGCGGCAGCCCCTCGGGAGGACCCAGGGTGGTGAAGGGCGCGTCCTTGAAGCGATGCAGCCCGCCCTCGGAGGCGCCGATCCAGAGGCTGTCCTCGCGGTCCTCCAGGAAGGCGATGACGGTGTTGCTCACCAGCCCCTCGCTGGCATCCAGGGTGAAGCGCCGCCCGTGGGACAGCCGCAGCATGCCTCGGCCCGTGCTGCCCACCCACAGGGTGTTCTGCCGGTCCACGAAGAGCGCTTCGATGGGGGCTCCGGGGAGGCTCGCCTCGGGCATGGGCACCATGCGCCCCTCGTGGAGCTGGTACACGGTGCCATCCTCGGCGCCCGCCCAGAGCATGCCGCCCGGGTCCACCGCGAGCGAGAGCACCGCGTGTTGAGTCCCCTCGAGCGGCGGACCGGCTTGCAGCGCCGTGCCGTCCCAGCGCTGCAGCCCGGCCGGAGTGCCAATCCACAGGTTGCCCTTCCCATCCTCGGCGATGGCGCCCACCCGGTTGGCGGCCAGCCCGGTGTCGGTGTCCCATACCTGGAAGCGGCCCTCGAAGTAGCGCAGCAGCCCGTGACTGTTGGTGGCGATCCACAGCCCTCCATCCTTCGCGGGCAGCAGGGCGTGGAGGTGACGCAGGGTAACGCCGGGCGGCGTGGAGACGGCGGAGAAGGTGCCCCCGCTCATGCGGGTGAGGCCCTCGTCGGTGCCGATCCACAGGGTGCCGCTGGCGTCCGTGGCGAGGCAGCGGATGGTGCGGCCCTGGAGCGCGGGCGTGTTGATGAAGTCGAAGACGGTGAAGCGCACCCCGTCGAAGCGCACGAGCCCTTCCCACGTGCCGGACCAGAGGTAGCCATCCGGTGTCTGCGCGAGCGCCTCGATGGCGTTCTCCGGCAGCCCGTCGGTGGTCTGCCAGACGCGGTGGGGGAACTGGACCAGGGACTTGTCCGGCGCCAGGGCCCAAGCCCGAGGCGCGCCCGCGAGAAGGCCCGCGAGCAGCACCATCGCGAAGACACGGAGCGAACACCGGCCAGCCGTGGGGGCGGTGGGTGGCGCTCGTCGGTCACTTCGTGAGGTGGGGGGCATGGGGGGCGGGGACCTTACGGGGGTTGGCACCGTAGCGAGGAGCAAGGTTCCAGGAAAGTCGGGCCCCTGTCGGAGAGAGCCGCCGCCTTGCCTACCTGCTGAAGACAGTCACGAGCTTGTGTCGTTGCTGCTCCAACTCACGCAGTCAGGCGAGCAGCTCCCTCAAGGCCTCTTCCAAGCGGGGAAAGCGGAAGGTGAAGCCTGCCTCGGTGAGCCTTCGCGGCAGCACGCGCTGGCCCTCGAGCGCCACCATCGCCATCTCCCCGAGCGCCGCCTTCAGCATGAAGCCCGGCACGTGCATCACCGAGGGCCGCCCCAGCGCCGTGCCCAGCGCGTGGGCGAACTCGGCGTTGGTGACGGGCTCGGGGGCGGTGACATTGAAGGGGCCCTCCAATTCGGGGCGCTCCAGCAGGAAGCGCAGCGCCGCCAATGCATCCGCCCGGTGGACCCAGCTCACGTATTGCTTGCCCGAGCCCGCGCGCCCTCCCGCCCCCATGCGGAACGGCGGCAGCATGGAGTGCAGCGCTCCGCCCTCCGGATGCAGCACCACGCCCAGCCGCGCCACCGCCGTGCGGACGCCGAACTCATGTGCGCTCGCGGCCTCCGCCTCCCAGCCCTGGCACACCCCGGCCAGGAAGTCCTTGCCGGAGGAGCTCTCCTCCGTGAGCGGCTCGGCCCCGTGCGCTCCGCCGTAGTAGCCGATCGCCGACACCGAGACGAAGCGTTGCACTGTCCCCGCGGCCTTCATGGCCTGCACCACCGCTCGAGTCCCCAGCACCCGGCTGTCCCGGATGCGCTGCTTCGCCTCGTGCGTCCAGCGCTGGTTCACCGGCTCGCCCGCCAGGTGGATGACCGCCTGCGCTCCTGCCAGGGCCTCGGGCGCCAGCGGCTCTCCAATTCTGAACGGAGCCCCCGTGACTCCTGCCGGCAGCCGGGATAGGGCATGTTCAGGGGTTCGCCCAAGGATGTGCACCTGGTGCCCAGATTCCAACAGAGCTTGGACAAGGCTGGGGCCCAGAAACCCCGTCGCTCCGGTCAGGGCCGCCTTCACGGCTGGGGCTCCCGGGCTGTCAGGTCCACGCCGATGAAGGCAGAGGCCTCACTCGTGGCCAGAGTCACTGTCAGCACGTCTGCCAACCAATCCTTCATGGGGTGGCTCCTTCGAAACAGCATGTTTTCTACTATGGTGATCACCCCGCTGGTGCGCACGCGGCGCTCCTGGCTGTGCCCGGCCAAGCCCTCTTTTCACTGGGCGCGCAGTATGCTGAGGCCGCCGATGAGCTCCTTGCCCCGTGGCAACAGGCTCGCGGATCCCCGAACCGGACTCGAGCGCCCGTGAATGGCTGAGCGCACCTACCGCATCCATGTCGCCGCGGAGCTCTCCGGAGTCCGCGAGGAGCTGCTCCGCGCCTGGGAGCGCCGCTACGGCGTACCGAGCCCCGAGCGCACGCCCTCGGGCTATCGCGTGTACACGGACCGGGACGTGGCGCTGCTCAAGCGGCTGAAGCAGCTCACCGAGGAGGGCGTCTCCATCAGCGACGCGGTGAAGCTGCTGTCCCAGCTCCCGTCGGCGCTGGCCGAGGGGACCGAGCCGCGGGTGGGCGAGGTGAGCGCCTCCAGCCTGGAGTGGTGGCGCGCGGCGATGCTCGATGCGACCGAGCGGCACGAGCAGGCGCGCGTGTCGTCCATCCTGGACGAGGTGCTGGCAGCGCTGCCCCCGCTCAAGGCCTTCGACGAGGTGCTGGCGCCGGTGCAGCGCGAGGTGGGGGAGCGCTGGCTCCAGGGCCGGCTGACGGTGGTGCAGGAGCACCTGGTGTCCCAGGTCGTGCGGGCGCGGATGGTGAGCCTGCTGCACGTGGCTCCGGAGAACGAGCGCGCCCGGCACGCGGTGCTGGCGTGCTTCCCGGAGGAGCACCATGAGATTGGCCTCATGGGAGCGGCGCTGCGGATGAGGCACGCGGGGTACCGGGTGACGCTGCTGGGGCAGCGCGTGCCGGGAGCGGCTCTCGGGATGCTGGTGGCCGAGCTGAAGCCGGGCCTCGTGGGCCTGTCGGCGGTGGTGGACTCGGGCGCGGCGGCCTTCGAGGAGACCCTGGCGCACGTGCTCCAGGCCCTGCCTCGCGGAGTGGCCGTCTGGATCGGCGGGGCCGCGGCCCAGGCGCACCGCCAGGTGTGTGAACGCCTGGGTGTCCGCGTCGCCGAGTCCGAGGACGACTGGCGGATGCTGCTGGAGTGATGCGCGGAGGAGCCTCCGCGGCGAGCGGGGCCCAGGGCGCGGACGAGCCGTCAGGGCTGCGCGGACTCGGGAGCGGCGAGCATCTCCCGCGCCTCGGTGACGATGTTCGGCGGCATGTTCGGGTCGTCGATGAGCGCCTGGAGCTGCTTGCGGGCCGCCTCCATCTCGTGGCGCCGCTTGAGCAGGGCCGCCTTGTGCAGCAGCAGCTGGCCCCGGGTGTCGAGGTCGGGCTCGAGGGCCAACGCCTTGGCGATCAGCCGCTCGCCCTCGTCCACCTTGTCCGCGGTCAGCGCGAGCGCCTCCCAGGCGGGTACGAAGTCCGGCGCCTTCTTCGTCAGCGCCTCCAGCCGGTGCTGCACCTCCACCGGATCCTTGAGCTGCTCCACCTCGAGGAACTCCCGCAGCGTCCCCGGAGGCACCCGGCCCGCCTTCTCCCGCCGGAGGCTGTCGAGCATCCGCATGCTGTCGGAGACGCCCTGCGGCACCAGCGTGTCCAGCTGCTCGAAGGCCTCGAGCGCCCGGGCGTCCTCCTTCATATGGAGGTAGGTGAGGCCAATGTCATAGAGGGGGATGGGCCAGGTGGGAGCCACCTCGCGCGCCTGCAGGAAGGACTTGAGCGCCTCGTCGAACTGGCCGGCCTCGCCCTGCTTGCGGCCCTGGGCGTGGAGCTCCAGCGCGTGCTCGGGGATGGCCGGCGCCTGCGGAGCCGTCTCTGGCAGGGCCGGCATCGGCGGGGGCGGGCTCACCGTGGGCGCCGCGTCGGTGGGCGTGGCGGGCGCCGTGGGCTTCTCCTGGCAGGAGCAGCCTCCGGCCCAAGCGATGAACACCGAGAGGACAAGGAAGCGACGCATCGTGTAAGGGACCTCGCGCTCAGGTGCTACATCCGTGTGCATGCCCGCCAGAGCCTGATCAGGCCTTGTTGCATGCAGTTGTGGAATTATGACGAAAATGTATTAAACCCGACGATCATGGGACGAGGAAGGGGACCGTGAGCGCCACGCCCTGGATGCTGCTGGTGATCGCCGGGGGCGTGGGGCTCATCGCCTCGTTTCTGCTTGGGCGGTGGAGCCGGCGGGAGGTGGACGCGCGGGGCCCGGCCGAGCAGCCAGGCTCTGGTCACCAGCAGCTCCGGGAGAGCGAGCAGCGCTTCCAGACGCTGGTGGAGCGCTCGCCGGACGCCTTGTTCATCCATCGCGAGGGGACCCTCGTGTTCCACAACCCCGCGGCCGCCGCGCTGCTGGGCCATGCGCGAGCGGACGTGCTGCGGGGCCGGAAGCTGGCGGAGCTGATCCAGGCCGGGGAGGAGGGCGTGCTCACCCAGGCGGGGGAAGAGCTGGGCGTCCAGGAGGTCCACTGGGTGCACCGCGAGGGGCGGCTGGTGCTGGGCGAGGTGGTGACGTTCCCGCTGGTGTTCGAGGGCCAGCCGGCCCGGGTGTCCATTGTACGAGACATCACCGAGCGCAAGCACCTGCGCGAGAAGCTGCAGACGGCGGACCGCATGGCGGCCATCGGCTCGCTGGCGGCGGGCGTGGCGCACGAGATCAACAACCCGCTGTCCTTCGTGCTGAGCAACGTGCGGTTCGTGCGCGACGAGCTGCGGGCGCTGTTGGAGGAAGCGGACGAGGGGACGCGGGAGCGGTTGAAGGAGGTCCAGGACGCGCTGGAGGAGACGCAGTCTGGAGGGGACCGGGTGAGCGAGATCGTCCGGGATCTGCGGACGTTCGCGCGAGGGGATGACGGCAAGCGCGTGCCGGTGAACGTGCACACGGTGCTGGACCTGTGCGGCAACATCGCCCGGAGCCAGCTCCGCCACCGCGCCCAGCTGGTGAAGGTGTACGGGGACCTGCCGTCCATCGTCGCCAACGAGACGCGGCTCGGGCAGCTCTTCCTGAACCTGATCATCAACGCGGCGCAGGCCATCCCCGAGGGGGCCGATCCGAAGAGCAACGAGGTGCGCCTCACCACGTGGCGCCAAGGCGAGGCCGAGGTGGTGGTGGAGGTGAGGGACACGGGGGTGGGCATTTCTCCGGAGCACCTGCACCGGCTGTTCGATCCGTTCTTCACCACGAAGCCCGCGGGA
This sequence comes from Hyalangium sp., assembly GCF_045802625.1. NCBI lineage: Bacteria > Pseudomonadati > Myxococcota > Myxococcia > Myxococcales > Archangiaceae > Hyalangium > Hyalangium sp. The sequence goes on from NZ_JBJMQP010000025.1 coordinate 12,535, forward strand.
GTGGGGACGGGGCTGGGGCTGCCCATCTGCCAGGGCATCGTCACCAACCTGGGAGGCCGCATCATCGTGGAGAGCGAGCCGGGCAAGGGCAGCGCCTTCCGGGTGTTCCTCCCCGTGGGAGAGAGCCCGGAGCCCCCCGCCACCCAGGCCGGGAGCTGAGCGCGCATGGCCGGGCCTGACACGATCGATCGCATCGCCCCGACGCGGCGTCCGGACGCGCGGCCGGTGATGTACCAGCGCTGGCGGACGCTGCTGTTCCTGCACTGGGAGCTCCCCGCGGAGGTGCTCGCGCCGCTGTTGCCGCCCGGGCTGACGCTGGACACGTACGAGGGCCGGGCCTTCGTGGGGCTGGTGCCCTTCACGATGCGCGGAGTGCGGCCCGCGGGGCTGCCCGCGGTGGCGCCGCTGTCGAACTTCCACGAGACGAACGTGCGCACGTACGTGCACCGCGAGGGGAAGGATCCGGGGGTGTGGTTCTTCAGCCTGGACGCGGCCAACCGCCTCGCCGTGAAGCTGGCGCGGGCGTGGTTCAAGCTGCCGTACCACTTCGCGCGGATGGAGCTGGAGCACGACGGCCCATGGCACTCCTACCGCTCGGAGCGGCGCTGGCCCGCGCCCGTGCCCGCCCGCTGCGCGGTGCGGTGCGCGCCCCAGGGAGAGGCCGCGGCCTCCACGCCGGGGACGCTCCAGCACTTCCTGGTGGAGCGCTACTTCCTCTACACGGCGCCCGGCGGCGGGCTGTGGAGCGGGCAGGTGCACCACGCCCCGTATCAAGTCCAGAGCGCGCAGGTGGAGGGGCTGGACGAGTCGCTCCTGGCGGCGGCGGGGCTCACCCGGCCAGCGGTGCCGCCCCTGGTGCACTTCTCGGACGGCGTGGACGTGGACGTGTTCCGGCTCAAGCGCGTCTGAGGCTCCCGGCTCCCCGGCTCAGGGACACGCCCCACAGTCGGCCTTGCAGCTGTCGTACGAGTTCCCGTTCCCGCAGCTCTCGGTGAACTGGCACACCCCGTCACCGCAGGTGTAGACGTCCGTCGGGAGGATGCGCGTGGTGATGGGCAGGTACGTCACGCCGTTGTACGTGCACTGCGTGTAGAACGTCCTCGTCGAATCCAGCGTGCAGGAGTCCTTGCACTGGCCCACGTGGACCAACGGCGGGCAGTCGGTGCTCTGGTTCTTGGCGGACAGCCCGCACGCGCGCGTGGTGCTCTCCTTGGCCTGCAGGAAGGTCCGATCGTTGGCCGCGAAGAGGCCCTCGTCGTTGAAGGCGTTGCCGAAGAAGCACGCCTCGTTCTCGGAGTACGTCGCCAGCTCCGAGTCCGTGTACGGGATGGCCGCCCCCGTCGCGCTCCGCCCGAGCACGGAGAGGGCGACGTGGACGCCGAACTTGTTCGCATGCGCCGCCAGGCACGCGGTGATGATCTGCTGCTCGGCCAGGGTGGCGGGCTGTCCCAGGCTCCAGCCCGGCGCCAGTCCCAGCTTGCCCTGCCAGGTATAGGCGCGGCCCGTCCCCGGGCTCGTATAGGTGCGCGACTGCCCGGACGGCACCGCGCACAGCACCATGTAACGCACCACGGGCTCGCGCGTGGCCGGATCCGCGTCGAACCAGCTCTGGAAGACCGGCGCCTGCAAGCCGTTGACGGACAGGCCATTGACGGACAAGCCATTGAAGGTCAGCCCGTTGACGGACAGGCCATTGACAGACAAGCCGTTGACGGACAGGCCGTTGAAGGTCAGCCCGTTGGGCTCCAACTCGTTGCCTGTCTCCAGCGCCGCTTCCTGCGACCCCAGCTCCTCCGCGCCCGAGAGCTCCGCCGCTGTCCCGCATCCCACCGCGCCACTCAGCGAGATCATCAGCGCCAGAACGCATGTCACTGTAGGGTTGCCATGCTGTTGTACAGAATTGGCAGAGCGAAAGACCAAGGACAGCTTCTGCATGGCACTACCCCCGACGAGAGGACGGCCGTGGAGGACACGGTCGCGTTGAATCCGCCGCTTCAGCCAGCTCGAAGAATACCGCTAATACAGTGGTATTGGCGAGAGGGGGGCAGGTGCCACCCCAAACACTTTCAAGAACACCACGCGCCAGATTTCGTCTGGTTTTAGAGCATGCTGGCGTGCGCAATGCGTGGAATCGAGACACACGCGCTGCGCCGTGACTCAACTTGGGACAGGGATTCCCAACACCTGTACGGCAGTGGGGCTGAGGTAGAGCCCGTTCTGTACACGGAGCACCCAGGAGGCCAGCTCCGTGACAGGCCCTCCCAGCACCTCGAGCGAGGAGTCCTCGCCGCGCACCTCCACCGGCCCCACGTGCACACAGAGGTGAACGTGTGCGCCCACCTCCGAGGCCAGCGACTGGGTGTCCAGGCGCAGCTCGCGCAGCGACTCGTGCAGCGCGCGGGCCTGCTCGAAGGGCAGCGGCTCCAGGGAGTCCAGCAGCCGCACTCCCAAGAGCGCCGTGCCCGTCTGCAGCGCCAGCACGAAGCCCGTGGCGCGAAGCTCCTGCTCCAGGCAATCCAGCACCTCGGCCAGCGCGGCGTGCACCAGCTCATCGTCATGGCCCGCGTCGGCCACTTCGATCTCCGCGTGCACGGCGAGCGCCTGGCGCACGGTGCCCATGGGCGCGCTGGCCCCCGGCGCCGCTACGGCCTCGCGCAGCGCGGTGAGGAACTCCTGGGTGCTCTGGAAGCGCCGCTCGGCCTCCTTCTCCAGGCAGCGCAGGATCACCGCGTCCACCGCGAACGACACCGGCGCGGAGCTGCTGGCGCGCGGAGGAGGTTCCTCCAGGTGCAGCCGCTCCAGCTCCATCCGGTCCTTCGAGTGGAACGGGTAGTGCCCCGTCACCAGCTGGAACAGGAGCACCCCCAGCGCGTACATGTCCGTGGCCGGGGAGATGACGCCGTCGCGCAGCTGCTCGGGCGCCATGGCGAACGCGGTGCCCAGCCGCTGTCCGGCCGTCGTCAGCCCCGCCACCCCCGCCTGCGGCTGGATGATCTTCGCGATGCCGAAGTCCAGCAGCTTCACGCTCGGGCGCTCGCCATCCTCCACCACCATCACGTTGCTGGCCTTCAAGTCCCGGTGGACGATGCCGGCCTGGTGGGCCGCCTCCAGCGCTCCGCACACGGGCTCCAGGCAGGCGAGCGCTCGCTCGGCCGACATCCGGCCCCGCTCGTGGATGAGCTGGCTGAGGGTCCGGCCCTCCAGCAGCTCCATGACGTAATAGGGGCTGCCATCCGGCATCATGCCGAAGTCGTACACATCCACCACATGAGGGTGGTGGATCTGATTGACGATGCGGGCCTCGCGCACGAAGCGCTGCAGCATCTCACCCTGGTCCGCCAGGTGCGCATGCAGCACCTTCACCGCCGCGCGCCGCCCGAGGATGCGGTGCTCGCCCTCGTACACGCTGCCATGGCCACCCGAGGCGATGAGCCGCTTGAGCAGGTACTCGCCGGCCAGCGCGTAAGGGGGCCGCTCGCCGCTCTGCTTGGCGTCCGGTTCGGAGTTCCAGGGGAGCTGGGGCTTGCCCCCTTGGATGCGGTAGGTGTCGTCGGTGTCCCCCATGGGGCGCACGCTAACTACCCGCTCCATCGCATGCGAGAAATTGTCATGAGATGATTCTCACTCTCGGTATGAACGAGTGTCGGAGATCGTGCAGCGCTCAACCTTCCTGGCCGAGGCCGTGTCCGTTGGTGGATTCTCGCTGGCGCGACAGACGCGGTAGGTTGGACGCCGAGGCGGCAAGGCTGATGGGATTTCCCTGTGTAAGTGGGGGGGTAAGTGCCCATGACGATTCTGGATGACGTGACAACGTGTGCGGGGATGCCGCTGGCGCCACCGTCGACCTCGACGGGCGCGTGTTTGATTCTGATCAGCACAGCGATGCCAGGCTCCATTGGCAGGGCCTTTCCGCTGGAGGCGGGCGAGCACGTCATTGGACGCGGCTCGGAGGCGGGCATCCGTATTGACGACCATGGCGTGTCGCGCCGGCACGCCCGCATCGTCCGCAAGCAGGACGGGGCGTGCCAGGTGACGGACCTGGGCTCGACCAACGGCACGTACCTCAATGGCGTGTCCGTGTCCTCGGCGGAGCTGCGCGAGGGGGACCGGCTGCAGATTGGCACCGGCACCGTGTTCCGCTTCTCCGCTCGCGAGCAGCTCGAGCCGCGCGAGGAGCAGCTGCGGCAGGCGCTCTCGGCCGCGCGCGTGGGCATCTGGGACTGGAACGCGGCCAATGGCGTGGTGACGTGGTCCGAGCACGTGGACCGGCTGCTGGGCCTGCCCGTGGGCAAGCTGTCCGGCCGCGCCATGGACATGAAGGAAGTGGTCCACCCGGCGGACCTCTCGCGCGTCCGCGAGGCGCTGGCGGCGGCGCTGGAGAACCGCACCCAGGTGGAGCTGGAGTACCGGATTGAGCCCGCGGGCAGCGGCTACCGGTGGCTGTCCTGCAAGGGCGATGTGCTGAGCGATCTGGCGGGCACGCCCGTGCGCATCACCGGCACGGTGATGGACATCACCGCGCGCAAGCAGGCCGAGCAGGAGCTGCGCCGCCAGGCGCTCATCTTCGAGAGCTTCTACGACGGGGTGCTCATCACGGATCTGTCCGGCCGGATCGTCGACATGAACCCGAGCGCGGAGCGGATGTTCGGCCGCGCCAAGGCGGAGGCGCTGGGGCAGACGCTGTTCTCGGTGCTGCACCCGGGGGAGACGGACATCCTCACCGCGAACATCCTCTCCATGCTGGAGCAGGCGGGCCGGTGGACCGGAGAGGTGGGCTTCGAGCGCAAGGACGGGACGGTGTGCGCCTGCGAGTCCGTGGGGGTGCCGCTCAAGGACGCCGAGGGCCGCACCATCGCCTGCATCATGGTCCACCGCGATATCACGGAGCGGAAGAACCTGCAGGCGCGCCTGGTGATGGCGGACCGGCTGGCCTCGGTGGGCACGCTGGGCGCGGGCGTGGCGCACGAGATCAACAACCCGCTGGCGTACATGCTCGTCAACCTGCACCTCATCCGCGTGGGGCTGGAGCGGCTGGAGGCCATCGCGTCGCCCAGCGCCATCGAGCCGCTGCAGCAGCTGGTCCAGGAGACCACCGAGGGCGCCGAGCGCATCGCCGGCATCGTCCAGGACCTGAAGACGTTCGCGCGCGGCGAGCAGGAGGCGCGGCTGGGCCCGGTGGACGTGCGCCGGTCGGTGGAGCTGGCGTGCAAGATGGCGGACAACATGCTGCGCCACCGCGCGCGGCTGGTGCTGGACTTCGACTCGGTGCCGCTGGTGGAGGCCAACGAGTCCCGGCTGTGCCAGGTCTTCCTCAACCTGCTGCTCAACGCGGCGCAGGCCATCCCCGAGGGCGAGCCGGCCGAGCGGCATGAGGTCTCCGTGCGCCTGCGCTCGCCCTTTCCAGGGCAGGTGGTGGTCGAGGTGCGCGACACCGGCGTGGGGATGACGGCCGAGGTGCTCTCGCGCGTGTTTGATCCGTTCTTCACCACCAAGGCCATCGGCGCGGGCACCGGGCTGGGGCTCTCCATCTGTCACGGCATCATCGAGTCCATGAAGGGCACCATCTCGGCCGAGAGCGTGCCGGGCAAGGGCAGCACCTTCCGCGTCGTGCTGCGCGCCACCCCGCAGGAGCTGGAGGCCCCCGCGCGCCCGAGCCCGCAGGGGCTGGTGGCGGGAGCCAGCGTGCCGCGAGGGCGGATCCTCGTGGTGGACGATGAGCCGAACGTGACGGTGTCGCTGCGGCGCGCGCTGAGCACCGAGCACGAGGTCGCCATGGCCAACAGCGCGCGGGATGCGCTGGCGATGCTGGCCCGGGAGCGCGCCTTCGACGTGATTCTCTGCGATGTGATGATGCCGGGGATGACCGGCATGGACTTATATGCTGAGTTGGAGAAGACGGCGCCGGAGCTGGCCGGGCGCGTGGTCTTCATGACGGGAGGTGCCTTCACCCCAAGGGCGGTGTCCTTCCTTCAGAGCGTCGCCAACCCCAAGCTCGGCAAGCCGTTGAATCTGGAGGAGTTGAGGATGTTGGTCAGCCGGCGTGTGGTGGAGTCGCAGCGATGAACGTCCCCTCGGAGCCCCTGGGATCCTCGGCCCTGGAGGCCCCCCCCGTCGATCCGGCCGTGTTCGTGCCGTCGCGGGGCGTGATGGCCTCGGGCGGAGAGTTCACGCCGCGCGCGCTGGTGGGGGGCTGCATCATCGGATCACTGCTGGCCGTCTCCAACGTGTACATGGGGCTGAAGACGGGCTGGTGGGAGAGCGGCTCCATCAGCGCGGCGGTGCTGGGCTTCACGGGGCTGTCGGCGCTGGGGCGCCGCGGAGGCAACGCGCCCATCGCCCAGGAGAGCAACCTGGCGCAGACGGCGGCGAGCGCCGTGGGAGCCATGCCGGCGGCCGCGGGGCTCTTGGGCTCGTTGCCGGCGCTGGCGCTGATGAACGTCTCGGTGCCGGCCTGGGGCGTGGTGGCCTGGGGCGCCGCGCTGGGCGTGCTGGGCGTGCTGGCCGCGTACCTGCTGCGGCGGCGGTTGATCATCGACGAGAAGCTGCCCTTCCCCACGGGCGTGGCCACGGCCGAGGTCATCACCGCCATGCACAAGACGGGGCGGGTGGAGCGGCCGGGGCGCGCGCAGTTGCTGGCGGGCTCGGGGGTGGTCTCCATGGTGCTGACGTGGCTGAGGGATGTCACCCAGACGGTGCCGGCGGTGACGCCCTTTCCAGGGACGCTCGCGGGGCTGCCCACGTCCAACTTCTCCTGGGGCTTCGGCTGGAACCCCATGCTGGTGGCGATCGGGGTGATGGTGGGGCTGCCCATGGGGCTGAGCATGCTGCTGGGAGCGGTGCTCGCCTGGGGCATGATCGCCCCGGCGCTGGTGCAGGCCGGGGTGGTGGGCCCGAATGCAGGCTATGAGCAGTTCACCGAGTGGCTCACCTGGCCCGGCGTGGGGCTGATGGTGGGCGCGGCGGTGGTGGCGCTGGGGGCGCAGGCGCGCTCGTTGCTGGCGGCGGTGACGGACCTGCGCTCCATCGGAGGCGTGAGCGGGGGGATGGGCCGCTGGACGTTGGTGACGGGGCTGGTGGCGTGCGCGCTGGTGGTGTTGCTGGGGCAGGGCGTGTTCGGGCTGCCCATGCTCCACACGCTGCTGGCGTTGGCGCTGTTGCTGCCGCTGTGCGCGGTGTGTGGCCGCGGGGCGGGGCAGACGGATATCTCTCCGGTGAGCCAGATGGGGCAGATCACCCAGGTGGCCTCCGGCACGCTGTTCCCGGGGCCGAAGTCGCTCAACGTGGCGGCGGGTTCGGTGGTGGCGGGCGCCGTGGCGCAGACGGGCGTGAGCCTGTGGTCGCTCAAGACAGGGCACATGCTGGGAACAACGCCCTCGCGCCAGTTGCTGGCGCAGCTGCTGGGCGTGCTCGTGGGGGCGGTGGTGGGCGTGCCCGCCTACGTGTTGCTGGTGAAGGCGTATGGGGTGGGGGGCGAGGCGCTGCCGGTGCCCTCGGCACACCAGTTCGTGGCGCTGGCGGCGCTGTCCACCCACGGGTTCTCCGGGCTGCCCGCGCGTGCGTCCGATGCGGCGTGGATTGGCTTCGCGGTGGGCGCGGGGCTGACGCTGGTGGCTCGCGGGAAGCTGGAGCGCTTCATGCCCTCGGCGGTGGCGATGGGGATGGGGTTCCTGATGCCCGCGCACTACGCGGTGACGATCGCCTCGGGCGCGCTGCTGTTCACCATTGCCCGCCGCGTGCGGCCCAACGGCGCGGTGCAGAACGCTCCGGCGCTCGGGGCGGGGGCCATCGCGGGTGAGTCCCTCATGGGGCTGACGATCGGAGCGCTCGTCGCGTTCGGCGTCATCCAGCGCTAGGAGCAGGCGCTGGCTCGCCGCGGACACAGGTCATTGGACAGCGAGAACCCGGCCGTGGCCATCAATGGCATATGTTACCTCACCATCCAGGATGATGAAGTTTTCCATATTGATGTTGCATCTCGCCCATTCCGGCGAGAAGTTGACGAAGTACAAGTTGTCATCGGCCTTCAGTATTGAAACATCATAAATGTCCCGGCGCCGAAGACACTGAGCCATCTGCTCAGTGTGTGCCTCGACCTTGGCACCTGGGGGCATGAACTCATTCCTTGCCACCTCCAGGGCAACCATCATGGGGCCATCTAGGTGGACACCCTTTTCATAAGAGTTCGGAAAGACCACCTTTTCGGCCTCGGTTGGCGGCGCGCGCTCCGCCCCCTTGTATTTATAGTATCCGAACAGGGAGCACCCGGTCAGCATACTGGAGCCGCAAGCAACGAGAGCGAGGACGAGAGGCCTTGTCATACGGCTCATGGGAGCCAATCCTTCCCTTGGAACATCTGAATGTCGCCAGTGCTCTCTTGGGCTTGCCCAATCGAGTCCCATTTCCCATCACGAAGGGAGAAAACAGTACGCGTGGCGAGATCAAGGCTATAGATTCTGCAATCGCCACTCTTCTCCCGGAAGAATAACCACAACTCGCGATGAAACACCTTCCCGTCCGTCTTGTCGACCACACGAGCAGGGATCCAGTGAACCTTCAGGTCCTTGGCGGAAAACTGTCGATGGTGAGGATGGGTATGATCGATCCCGATGATGATTGCGTCCAGATGATGGGGATCATTGAGTGCAAGAGGTATGACGCAAGTCTTGACGTCCTTGGAGCTTGGCCTGTCTTTGATGTCCGAGAGATAGCTCAGATAGTAGGCATTCTCATTGGGTGAAAAATAGTGCAGCGCGCAGTATTCAGACCCCTCACTACCCCCTGCTGCGCCTCCCTGGCTCGTCATGAGCTGGCACGCATTCATGGCCAATGCTTCCTTGGTCTTGTAAGGACCGGCCATTGGGCCTTCGACTTCGATGCGTCCGTCAGGCAGGCGCCGCGCTCGGAGATTGGGGTTGGTGCTACACCCCGGGGTTCCTCCCAGCAGTGCCAACAGTATGCCGCAGAGAAGTCTCGTGGACATCTGATCTCCTAGTGCGCCTTGCGTCAGCCAATGCTCGCGGCGCGGGCCCGCTCCAGGGTCCGGCGCAGCCGTCCTTCCATGACGTTGGGGAGCTTCGCGGCGCGCTCGAGCGCATCCTCGAGGATGCGGAGGGCCTCGGCTTGCTCTCCTCGCCGCAGCGCCGCCAGCCCCATCATCTCCAGCACCTCCAGCGGCTCCTGCTCCACGGAGACCTCCGCCGAGCGCTCCTGGAGCTGGCGCCACGCCTCCGTCCCCGCCTCTCGCGTGGTCAGCTCCACCATGGCGAAGAGCACCTCCTCGGATGGGCTCAGCCCCACCGCGTGGCGCCGCTGGGCCAGCGCCTCTCGCACCTGCCCGAGCCGCTCGCGGGCTCGCGCGAAATGGCCCTCCCAGGCCAGCACCCGGGCGTCCAGCAGCAGCGCCCAGGGCCGCGCGGCCACCTCCAGGTGCTGGCGCTCCAGCTCGATGGCGCGGGAGATGTGTGGCCCCGCCGAGCGGGTGTCTCCCGCCTGGTAGTAGAGCTCTCCCAGGTTGTGCTCGGCGAAGTACTCCCAGCCCACCACCCCCAGCTCGCGGCCCAGGTGCATGAAGCGCTCCTGGTCCTTGAGCGCGTTGGCCAGATCCTTCTTCGCCACCCAGAGGTTGCGGCGGTTGTTGATGGCTCCGCCCAGGTGGAACTGATCCCCGCGCTTCGTGCACGAGGCGATGACGTCCTCCAGCACGGCCTCCGCCTCGGAGATGCGGCCCAGGTTGGGGAGGATGACCGCCAGCAGCAGCTGGGCCACCACTCGCGTCTCGTACCCCGCGTCTCCCAGCGTCAGCGCGCGATCGGCGGCGGCCTCCAGCGGCGGGCACGCCTCCTCCCACCGGCCCTGGCGGAACCACGTGCGCCCCACGCCCAGCAGCAGCCGCGTCTGGACGTAGGAGGAGGGCACCTTCACCGCCAGCGCTCGCGCCTCCTGCACGCACGCCTCCGAGCGGATGTAGTCATTCACCCAGTCCAGCGCCATCGCCTCGTCCAGCAGCACCTCCACCTCGACGCGCGTGTCTCCCACCCGCCGGGCCAGCTCGCGCGCGCGCGTGAAGTCCGCCAGCGAGTCGTCGTACCGGCCGATGCGGTAGCGCATGAGGCCTCGCCCCCGGAAGAGCGTCAGCCCGCGCAGCTCGTCGGCCGGATCCAGCACCTCCAGCGCGCGTGAGTAGAGCGACTCCGCGTCCAGGTACGCGTGGCGGCCTCGGGCGGCCTCGGCCAGATCCAGGTAGAGCGCGAGGGCCTCCTCTCGCATGCCGGCCGAGGCCGCGTGGAAGGACAGGCGCGGCAGCAACTGCCGTTCGTTCACCGCGCCGCGGCTCTCGAAGAAGCGGAAGGCGGCGCGGTGGATGCGAGTGCGCTCGGCCTCCGGCAGCGCGCGCACCACGGCCTCGCGCACCAGCTCGTTGCGGAAGCTCAGCCCCTCGCTCCGGTGCTCCACCAGCAGCCCCAGATCCAACAGCCGGCGCGTGGCGTGGTGCGGATCCAGCGGGAAGTCCGCGGCGCCGCCCTCACGCTCCAGCTCGCGCACCACGCCCTCGGCCGCGGTCGCCGTGAAGTCCGTGCCCAGCAACGCGCACAGGCGCGCGTGCGCCGCCAGCGCCGGAGACAGGGCGCCCAGCTCGCGATCCGCCAGCCACTCCACCAGCCGCAGCTCGGGGAGATGATCCAGCTCGTCCGTGACGAGGTACCAGCTGCCGCCCTGCTCGCGCTGGCGCACCAAGCCCTGGCGCTTGAGGGCGCGCACCAGCTCCACCAGGAACAGGGGCACCCGCCGGGCGCGCTCGATGATGCGCTCCACCGCCTGGGTGGGGACATTCTCCACCGGGCGCAGCAGCAGACGGCACAGCGTCTGCGCATGCACCGGCGGCAGCGGGCCCAGCAAGAGGGTGACGCGGTGAGCGGCGCGCAAGCCCCACGAGGGCCGGCTGCGCTCGAACTCCGGGCGGGCCAGCACGCAGACCCAGAGCGGCACCTGGGCCTCGGCCAGACACGCGTACTCCAGCGCGTCCAGCGCCGTCTCGTCCGCGAAGTGCGCGTCATCCAGCAGCAGGCACAGCGGGCGCTCCCGGGCGATGGAGGCCAGCAGCTCTCCCGTGGCGCGCAGGGCCAGCGAGCGCAGGGCCCCTGGCGCGGCGGCTCGGCTCTGCAGCTCCGGGCTGTCGAGCGCGGACCAGCCCATCGTGGCGGAGACGCCAGGCCACAGCTCGGCGGTCAGCTCTGGCCCCAGCCGCTGGAAGAAGGCGATGCGCCCCTCCTCCGCGGTGACCGTGTCGTCCCGCTCGAAAGAGTGGAGCGCCAGCCGTAGCAGCATGCGCAGGGTGCCGGAGGGATCTCCTTGCACCGGCTCGCGGGCCCGGAGCGAGTGGACCCGGGCCTGAGGCAGCTCCTCCTTGAGCCGGGCGGTGAGCGCGGCGCCGAAGTGGCTCTTTCCGTGTCCCCGCTCGCCCAGCACGGTGGCCAGCGTGGGCGCCCGCGTCGCCACCGCGAGCCGTGTGCTCTCCCACAGCCCTTGTACCTCCTCGCCCCGCCCGACGAGCACGCCGCTGCCCAGCTTGAGCACGGTGACGTCCGTGCTCGTCTTCTCCAGCTCGGGCGAGGCCGGACGCAGCAGCCCCTCGCGCTCGGGCACGGGGACGCAGCGCAGGTCAGGCACGGCCTCCGCCGCCGCGGGTGTGAGCAGCAGGGGGATGGTGTCGAGCGCGGCCGGGTAGCGCTCCTTGCGCGTGAAGATGCCGCCCAGGTAGCGCGGCGGCGCTCCCGGACGCTGCTGGACGGTGACGGTGGCCACGTCCACCAGCGCGGTGGAGACCAGCCCTCGCTCCTCCAGCTCCTCGGCGGCTCGGAGGGCGCGCTGCACCGGGTTCTCTCCGGCGTTGGGATCGAATACGCCGGCGAAGCGCGCGCCGTCGCGGTGGGCCACCTGGCCTCCGAGGCTCGTCAGCACCTTCTGGATGGCGATGGGGTTGGCGCTGGAGGAGAAGAGCAGCACCGCCACCGAGCGGCGCGTCTGCGGAGTGCGCGGCGGCGTCTCGGGGGAGGATGCACGCGCGGCGGAGTGCTCACGGACGGGCCTCGCCCGGGCGAGCGCTTCCCTCAGCGCGCCGCGCAAGGCGGCCACGCTGTCGAAGCGACGGAACCGCTCCTTGGCCAGACATTGAAGGATCACCGCCTCGACCGCCGGGGAGACGGACGCCAGCTCGGAGGGAGAGGGTGGCCGCCGCGAGAGGTGGGCCTGGAGCACCTCCGAGTGCACGCCGAAGAAGGGAGGCCGCCCGGTGAGCATCTCGTACAGGAGCACCCCGAGGGCATAGACATCCGTGCGCGCATCCAGCGTGGCGGAGCCCGCGCACTGCTCGGGAGCCATGTACTCGGCCGTGCCCGCGTAGGTGCTTCCGTCAGTCGTGGAGGGCTCTTCGGAGGCTTCGAGCCCATGCTCCACCGGGCGCGCCAGTCCGAAGTCGACCAGTCGCACGCGCGAGGCCGCGTCGTCGAGGAAGAGGTTCTCCGGCTTGAGATCGCAGTGGATGAAGCCTCGGCCGTGGAGCAGATCGAGCGCCTCGGTGAGCGCGAGCGCGCGCGAGGAGAACTCTTCCATCGGCATGGGCCCGGAGAGCTGTTCCAGGCGCGAGGCGAGCGTGGACAGGGGCAGGTACTCCATCACCAGGTAGCGGCGGCCGCCTTCCAGGACACCTTCCTCGTACAGCGCGGGCACGGTGGGCGCGCCGATGGCCCGGAGGATCTGGGCCTCGCGCTCGAGCTGAACCTGGGCCAGCGGCATGCCCGCATGCGCCACCTTGATGGCCACGGGCGCGAGGTCCGACAGCCGCTGTCCGGCCAGCAGGGTGCCGAAGCCACCGCGCGCGATGAGGCGCTCGGCGCGGTAGCCGGGAAGGGAGAGCTCCGGGGCCGCGGAGCTCTCGTGCGGAGAAGCTGCGCCTTCCAAGGGGAGCGCCCCCAGGGGACACAGGGCGTGGGAACCTTCCCAGCGCCTCCCGCATGTCAGACAGCGAGGCACAGCCCGGACTCTACGTTTCCCGTCGGTTACCTGCCATCGTGGGTACCCAGTAGGTCATGGCCCATGTGACTCCCGAGGTATGTCCCCGGGTTTACAGGGGCCCACTGCCCGTGGAACGTGCGCTCTGGGCTGAGAGCGTGATGAAAAGGCTCTTATCCGCTCTGCGCTGGGGTGACGCGGAGAACGGCGTGATAGAGGCTTGATCCAGCCACCATCGAAGAGAGGCCGATGCACCTTGCCACTGTGGCATTGCTCGTCATCCTGAATGGCGGCGTGCCCGCTCCGGACCGAGACGCATTGACGTTGGAGGCGACGCTGGCCGAGGCCACCGCCCAGGCCCCTGGAATCGCCGAGACCCAGGCTCGTGAGGCCCTGGCGCGAGGAGAGGTGGAGGTGGCCCGCACGCTGCCGCCGCTGACGCTTGGGCTGGGAGGGGGAGGGAATGATCCCCGCTGGTCGGCCGGTGTCTCGCAGAAGCTGCCCGTGCCGGGCTCTCGTGCGGCCCGGATCCAAGCCGCCGAGCAAGGGGTGCTCAGCGCCGAGGCCGAGCGGCGCGCCCGTGCCACCCAGGCCCGCGCGGATGCGCGAAAGGCGTACTTCTCCCTGGTGAGAGCCCGGCAGCTTGTTGACACGGCCACTCGCGCCGTGACGCTGGCCCGGCAGTCCGAGGAGGCGGCCCGGCTGCGGTTCGAGACGGGCGCGGCTCCGGAGCTGGATCTCGTGCAGGCGCGGTTGGCTCGGGCCTCCGCCGAGGCACAGTTGTTGACGCAGCAGGGAGAGGTGGCGGCGCTCTCCGCCGAGCTGGCGCTCTTCCTGGGGCGTGATCCTCGCCGCGCTCTGGAGCCCGTCAACACCGCTCCGCCCCGGCTCCTCTCGCTGGAGGACGTCCTGGCCCGAGCCGCTCAAGCTCCGCTCGCGCAGGCCCGGGCGGCGGATGTCACGGCCGCGGAGGCGACGCTCCGAGCGGCGCGGCGGGAGCGCTGGCCTTCGCCCACCGTCGGAGTCTCGGTGGAAGGCGAGGGGCCTCGTGGCGCGAATGCCTTCCTGCGAGGGGCGCTCGACTTCGATGTGCCGCTGTGGGGTAGGGGAGAAGTCGATCGCGCGGAGGCCTCGATCCGTGTGGCCCATGCCCTGGCGGAGGAGGATCGCCGGCGCAGGGTCGCGGAGATCGTCGCGGCCCATGAGCGGCTCGCCGCGGCCCTGGCGGCGCTCGAGCGGTTCTCGGCGGACATCCTCCCCGCTGCGGAGACGGCGGAGCGGATGGCCCTGGAGTCCTACCGCGCAGGACGCACCGCGCTGGTCTCCCTCAATGACGCGCGGCGGGCGGCCACGGAGACCCGGGTGCAAGCCATCGAGGCGGCGTTCAACGCGCAGACCGCCTTCGCCGCGCTGGAACTCGCTGCTGGGATTGCGCTCGATGAGAAATAGTTTCCTGCTCTCGCTCCTGTGTGCGGGTGCCGTGGTCGCCTGCAAGCAAGCTCCTCCGGCAGAGGAGGCCCAGCCCCACCCTCGGGTGCGGGTGGCGCAAGCGCAGCCGGGCCCCGCCGCGCTGAGCGTGACGGTCGCTGGCGTGCTCGCTGCTCCTCCGGGCCGTGACGTCAAGCTGGCGCCGCTCGTGCCGGGCCGGCTCGCGCGGCTGCTGGTCACCGAGGGGGACTCGGTGCGAGCCGACCAGGTGCTCGGGGAGGTGGAGACGGGGCCAGTGACGGACGAGCTCCAGCAGGCGGAGGCGACGGCTCGGGAGTCCGAAGCCGCCGTTCAAGCGGCGGAGTCCAAGCGCACGAGGACCGAGGTGCTCGTGGAGCATGGGGTCGCGGCGCGCGAGGAGGCGGAACAGGCTCGAAGCGCCGAGGCTGCCGCGAGGGCCGCGTTGCAGCGGGCCCAGGCGGCGCTCGATCAAGCCCACCGCAAGGTCCGCCACAGTGAGCTCAAGGCTCCCTTCAACGGCGTCGTGACGGCGGTGTTCATCCGGCAGGGCGAGACGGTGGATGGCGCGGGCCAGCCCGTTCTCCAGGTCGCGGCGATCGATCCGCTGGAGCTTCGTGCCTTCGTGGCGCCAGCGCAGGCCGCCCAGCTTCGCCCCGGCATGCGCGCGACGTTGATCGTCCAGGGCTTGTCGGACGCGCCCGCGGGTGAGGTCATCAAGGTCTCGCCCGCCATCGATGCCCAGAGCGGCAACATCCTGGTGCGTGTGGGCTTTGCCAATCCCGCGGCGCAGCTGCGGATCGGCAGCCTCGGCCGGGCGCGCATCATCACCGGCGAGGAGAAGGGAGCGGTGACGGTGCCAGCCTCCGCGCTCCTTCCGCAGGAGGACGGTGGGTTGGGCGTGGCGCTCGTGCAGGAGGGCAAGGTGCACAGCCTGCCGGTGACGGTGCGCTCCGAGGAGGCGGGGCAGGCGGTGGTTCAGGGCGAGCTCAAGGGTGGGGAGGCCCTCATCGTGGAGGGAGGCTACTCGCTGCCCGACGGAGCCGAAGTGGAGGTGGTGCGGTGAACCTGGTGGGCACCCTGCGGCGGCACGCGCCCGGGTTGATCGCGCTGGTGGTGGCCCTCTGCGTGTTCGGCGGCATCTCGCTGCTTCGGCTGCCGGGGGGCCTCTATCCGGAGGTGGCCTTCCCGCGCATCGTCATCGCGGCGACGCTGCCCGGCGCCAGCGCGCAGACGATGCAGTTGTCGGTGACGCGCCCGATCGAGGAGGGCCTGTCCACGGTCATCGGCGTGCGCCGGGTCCGCTCGAGGACCATCCGGGCCGCGGCGGAGGTGTCGCTCTGGTTCGAGCCCGACGCCGACATGAACCAGGCGCTGGGGCTCATCAACGCGCGGCTCGCCGAGATCCGGGGAGAGCTGCCGCAGGAGGTGAGCCTCACGGCGGAGCGGTTGACCCCGTCGTCCTTCCCCATCCAGACGGTCGCGGTGACGGGCACGGCGGATCCGGTCCAATTGCGCGACTTTGCCCTCTACACGTTGCGCCCGCGGCTGGCGGGCTTGCCGGGAGTGGGCCGCGTGGAGGTCATTGGCGGCGACGTGCGCGAGGTGGAGATCACCGTCGATCCCGAGCGCCTGGAGCAGGCCCAGCTCAACATGTCCCAGCTGGCCACCTCGGTGGGGGAGGCGCTGAAGCTCGAGCCCGCGGGCCGTGTGGACGTCCATTACCGGCAGGAGCTGGTGGTGGTCCAAGGCCCGCTGGAAGACACGGCCCAGTTCTCCAGGATCGTGGTCGGCGGTACCCCGGAGGCGCCCGTCCTGTTGGGGGACGTGGCTCGCGTGGAAGAGGGCCACGCCGACCGCTTGTCGCGCATCTCCGCCAATGGGAGGCCCGCGGCGCTGGTCAACATCGGGCGGCGGCCGGGCGCGGACGCGATCGCGCTGGCCAAGGCGGTCAACACGGAGCTGGAGAGTGTGAAGTCCGCGCTGCCCCCCGGCGTCCAGGTGTTCATCACCTATGATCAAGCGGGGCTCATCGCCCGGTCCGTGGCGCACGTGCGGGATGCGGTGGCGCTTGGAGGTGTCCTCACGCTGATCGTGGTGGGGCTCTTCCTGCGCTCCTGGCGGGCGATGGTGGCCGCCGCGGCGGCGCTGCCCGCCACCCTGCTGATGACGTGCGCGGCCCTCGAGCTGGCGGGAGGGACGATGAACCTCATGTCCCTGGGCGGGCTCGCGGTGGCCATCGGGCTCGTCGTGGACGATGCGGTGGTGGTGGTCGAGGCCGTGTACCGCCGCGTCGCGAGCGGCATGGAGCGCTGGAGTGCCACGGCTGATGCCCTGCGGGAGATTGCGTGGCCCGTCACCAACTCCACGCTCACCACGGTGGTGGTCTTCGCGCCGCTGTCCCTGTTGTCGGGCGTCTCGGGCCAGTTCTTCGCCGCGCTCGCGTTCACGCTCTGCGCCGCGGTGCTGATCTCCCTCGTGGTGGCTGTCACCCTGACTCCGTTGCTGTGTGGCTGGATGCTCCTGCCCCAGGGCGCGCACGCGCAGCCAGCGGCCGGCTTCTATCAGCGCATGCTCTCGCGGCTGATCGCCCGGCCCTGGCGGACGGTGGGAGCGGTGGCGGTGGTGACGGTGCTGTTCGCCGGGATCGCCAGCGGGGTGGGCACGGGCTTCCTCCCCGAGCTCGACGAGGGCGCGTTCGTGGTGGACTACTTCACCCCGACCGGCACCTCCGTCGACGAGGCGGATCGGCTGGGGCGGCAAGTGGAAGCGGCCATCGCGGTACTTCCAGAAGTGGAGAACACGGCCCGGCGCCTGGGCGCGGAGTTGGGCCCCCCGGCGGCCACCGAGTCCTATCGAGGCGACATGACGGTGGCCTTGAAGCCCACCCGCGAGCGCTCGGGGCCGGACGTGATTGAGGCGGCGCGCGCTCGCGTGGAGTCAGCGGTTCCGGGCGTCCGGGTGGAGTTTGTCGAGCTGCTCCAGGATGTGCTCTCGGATCTGGAGGGCAACCCTGATCCCATCGAGATCAAGCTCCAGGGCGCGGATGTCAACGCGCTCCGGGCGTTCGCGCCGCAAGTGGCCGAGCGCCTGCAAGACATCCCCGGGTTGGTGGACCTGTACAACGGAGTCTCCGGCTGCACTCCAGAGCTCCACCTGGACCTCGCGCTCCCGGTCGCGGGCCGGCTGGGGCTCAGCGCACAGGAGGTGGCGGCCCAGGTTCGCACGGCCCTGCTGGGGCAGGTGGTGAGCGCGGTGCCTCGCACGGGCCGGCTGGTGGATGTGCGGGTGCGCTTGCGCGACGCGGACCGGCTCGATCCCCAGGTGATCGAACGGCTGCGGCTGAGAACCTCCTCAGGCCTCACCATCCCGCTGATGCAGGTGGCGCAGGTGCGGCGGGAGTGTCTACCCTCCGAGCTGCTCTCCGAGAACCTGCGTCCGCTCGTGGCGGTGACGGGGCGGCTGGAGTCTCGGGATCTGGGCAGCGTCACGGCGGATGTGCAGGCCCGGCTGGCGGACCTGAAGCCACCGGAGGGCGTGGAGATGCGGCTGGGCGGACAGCGCGACAGCCAGCAGCAGTCCTTCCGGGAGCTGGTGCTCGTGCTCGGCATCGCCACCTTCGCGGTCTTCCTCGTCCTCACGTTCCACTTCCGCAGCCTCGTCCTGCCGCTGCTCATCCTGGGCGCGGCTCCGGTGGCGCTGGTCTCGGGGCTGGCGGTCCTGCGGCTCACGGGTGTCCCGCTCAACGTCTCCTCGTTGATGGGCGCCATCCTGCTCGTGGGCCTCGTCGTGAAGAACGGGATCCTCCTGCTCGATCGGGCCGAGTTGGAGCGCTCGGAGGGAGTTGGGGCCCAGGAGGCTGTTGCTCGGGCGGCCTCCGTGCGCCTGCGTCCCATCTTGATGACGACGTTGGCGACGCTCCTGGGGCTCGTGCCGTTGGCGCTTGGGCTCGGCGAGGGCTCGGAGCTGCAGCGCCCGCTCGCCATCACCGTCCTGGGCGGGCTGTCCATCTCCACGCTGATGGTGCTGCTGGGCTTGCCCTCGGCCTATGTGCTCGTGAGCCGGCGCGCGGGCGGGGGAAGCGATGGGCCCTCTCAGCGGGCTTCGACGGGCGCTGTCGAGCCATCCCCCTGAAGCGCCGGGAGGCTGAAGGAGAACACACTCTCGCCCGCTGGAGAGCGGGCGTAGGAGAGCGTTCCTCCGTGGGCTTCGATGATGGTGCGTGAGATGACGAGCCCCAGCCCTGTGCCATCTCCTCTTCGCGCGGGGTCGGCGCGAGCGAAGCGCTGAAAGAGCCTCGGCTCGAACGAGGGCTCGACGCCGGGGCCGTTGTCCACCACGCGCGCCTGCGCCCCCGCGGGTGTCGAGTGAACCTCGACACGAACCTGCCCCTGGGCGTACCGGAGCGCGTTGGACAGGAGGTTGTCCAGCACCCGCGACAGGAGCGTGGAGTCCCCGCGCACCAGGGCGGAGGTTCCGGAGAGCTCGATTCGCAAGGAGCGCGCCTGCACCTCCAGCAGCCGCTCGGCCCGCTGGGTGGCCTTCTGGGCGAGCAGGAACAGATCCACCGGCTCGGTGCCTGGCACGAGCAGGCCCGCATCCGCGCGCGCGAGGGTCAGCAGCGCATCCACCAGCCCGGCCAGCCCCCGGCTCTCCTCCTGGATGATCTGCAGCGCGCGGCGGTACTCCTCCGCCGAGCGCTCGCGGCGCAGGATGACCTCCGTCTCTCCGACGATGATCGTCAGCGGCGTGCGCAGCTCGTGCGCGGCATCCGCGGTGAAGTGACGGATGCGCTCGAACGCACTGCGCGTATCCGAGAGCAGGGCATTGAGCGTGGACGCGAGCTCATCCCACTCATCGCCCGTGCCGCGCACCGGCAGGCTCAGGTTCAGATCCGAGGCGCGAGCGGCGCGGGCTCGCATACTGGCCTCGCGCATGGGCGCCAGGGAGCTCCGGGCGAGCGCACGGCCCAGCGCCGCGGCGCCGAGCACCACCAGCGGGGCCGTCAACGCCATCGCGCCGAGCACGGGCAGGGCCTCATCGAAGATGCCCTCCTCCTCGGAATCCGGCGCGGGCGTGAGCCGCCTTCGCAGCTCGTCCGTGATGAGCACCCCTGTCACCAGCGCCGCATGGAGCAGGATGGTGGCGAGCACGGCTCCGCCGAAGAAGAGCGTCAGCCGGGCCCGCAGGGTTTTCGGCAACTTCATGTGCCGCTCCGCAGCACATAGCCCACGCCGCGCACGGTGTGGATGAGCCTGGAGCCAAAGGGCTCGTCCACCTTGGCGCGCAGGTAGCGGATGTAGACCTCGACGACGTTGGAGAAGGTCTCGAAGTCATGGTCCCAGACGGCCTGGACAATGCGTGTCCGGGAGACCACCTCGCCCGCGTGCTCCAGGAGGAACTGGAGCAGGGCATACTCCCGGGCCGTGAGGGAGAGCTCCACGCCGGCGCGGACCACCTTGCGAGTGACGGGATCCAGGGTCAGGTCCGCGTAGCTCAAGGTGGGGCTGGCCCGCTGGGAGACGCGGCGGAGGATGGCGCGGATGCGCGCGAGCAGCTCCTCGAAGGCGAAGGGCTTGATCAGGTAGTCATCCGCTCCGGCATTGAGGGCCGCGATGCGGTCGGCCACCGCGTCCTTGGCCGTGAGCATGAGGACCGGGGTGATGTCCTGCTGGGCGCGTATCGCCTTGAGCAGATCAATCCCCGACAGCCCGGGGAGCATCCAGTCGAGCAGGATCAGCTCGAAGTGCTCCTGGCGGAGCAGCTCCTGCGCCTGCTCTCCGTTCTCGCTCTCGCGGATGCGGAAGCCTTCTTCCGTGAGACCTCGGGCGACGAAGGCCCGGACACGCAGCTCATCTTCGACAATGAGGATGGACACGCGGGAGTTCTAACACGCGCCCGCCGGTGTCTCCTGTGAAGAGGCTCAGAGCCCGCCCGAATCGTAACTGGATGGCACATCCACGTGGTACACGAGGTCCACCGTGCGCTTCTCCGCCGGAGCCAGCTTGAGCTTCCAGGTGGTGATGCCGTCCTGCTCGGCGAGCGCGTAGCCGGCCGTCGTCTTCTTCGAGTCCAGCTCCACCTTCACGTCGTCCAGCTCGGACACGGGGATGTGCTCGGCCACCTCCACCTCCTCGGGGGCCTTGCGGTAGTTGGCCACCTCGAAGCGGTAGGCATAGCGGAAGCGCCGCTTGCCGCCGAAGAGGCCCTCGTCCCGGGCCACCTCCTCCACCACCTGGCGCTCCACGCGCAGCCCCTCCTCGATGCCGAACGTCAGCTCGAAGGGCGCGCCTTGCGCCACGCGCTCCAGGGGCTGGCGGCCGAGGAAACCCGTCTGACGGAACACATCCACCGCGCCCGGCAGCAGCGGGAAGGGCGCGCTGTTGGTGAGCCGGGCCACGCGGAACACCACGGGGTACAGCTTGGGGACCGAGCGCCAGGCAAAGGAGGCCTGGAGCCGCGTGCGTGCCACCCGGAGCCGCACCGCCGTGCCCTCCCCGGACACGTCCGCTCGCTCGGGGACGGCGAGCTGCACGGACAGGCCCTGGGCGGTGGCCTGCAGCGACTCTCCTCCCGAGGGAGTGGTCGCGCCCGTCTGCGCGTGCTCCTGATACTCCTCGCGCCGCGTCAGCACCTTGCGCTCTTCCTTGCGCTCCTCGGAGGAGACCTCCAGGGGCCGCAGCTCCGGCGGCGTCGCGTTCTCATCCGGCAGCGCGGTGGAGAGCAGCAGCCGAGCGCTCTTCCAATCCTCTCCCGTGCTCTGTTGCACGGTGGCGAAGGTGGACAGCTCCACGGCGTGGCCCTGCTCGTCGGCGCGAGCCTCGTAGGCGGGCTGCCAGGAGGCGCCCCCCACCATGTAGTGGAGCTCCACCTGGGCCTGCGTGCCCGGGGGGCAGTCCAGCCGCACCTCCACGCTCCGGTCGCTCCGGGCGGAGGCCGCCATCGTCCTCGCCTCCTGCGTCCGCAGCTCGGCCAGGGCGCGCTGGGTGGCGCGCAGCTTCGCGGCCTGGGCCTCCCGCTCGGCGGCGGCTCGGAGCCGGGAGCTGAGCGCGGTGTCGAGCGCGGTGCTCCACGCGCGGGTGTCTGGCTTGGCCTCGGTGAACTCCCGGCGCATGCGCGTGAGGGTCACCTGATCGAGGCTCGAGCCCAGGGCGTCCAGGGCGGCGGCGCGCGCTCGGGCATCTTCCAGCGTGGCCAGCTCTCGCTCCTGCTCCTGGCGCTGCTTCTCCAGCCGCTCGCGCTCGGCGCCATAGCGGGCTTGCCGCGTGTGCTCGGAGGCCAGCAGGCCCTCCACGGTGCCTCGATCCACCTGGGCGCGGAAGCTGACCGGGTCCGCCGCGGGCGGCAGCTCCTCGAAGCGCGCCAGGGTGTTGCGGCCCTCGCACGTCACCGTCTGCACGCGCGTCACCTGCGCGCGGTCCGGGTAGACGACAACGGAGGAGACCGAGGGTGTGGCCGCGAGCATCCACAGCGTCAGGGACAAGGTGTGCATGCGCGCCTCCTCACTGGTTCTGGTGCATGAGCCAGCCCTTCGGATGGCGCAGGGTGTACTCGAAGGACACCACCGCCTTGCCCGAGGCGGGCACGGTGAGCTCCCACTCCAGCGTGCCCTTCACCTTGTCCTGCCGGGCGAAGGGCTCGGTGCGGGTGAGCTTGAGCTCCACGTGCTCGTCCCGGGTGAGCGGCCATTGATCATGGATGCGCACCGGGAGCGGGAAGCCGTAGGGGTTGGCCACCTCGATGGTGACGCGATACGCCGTCTCCTCGTCCTTGCCGATGAAGCCCTTCTCCGCCTGGACGAGCGTCACGTTGCGCACCGGGTGCACCGCCCGGTCCACGCCGAGCGGCAGCGTGAAGCGCTCCCCGGGAGCGACGAGCTTCAGCGTGGCCGTGCCCGCCGGATCCGAGCCCACGAAGAGGCTCGCCTCGCCGCCGGGGAGCACCTGCTGGGAGGGGCTCTGGAGCTCGGCCACGAGGAAGGCATCCCGAGCGAGCGCGGGGAACAGCTTGCGCTCGGTCTTCACGGGCCAGGACTCGGTGAAGAGGGGGACACTGCGCCCGCCACCGCCGCTGGGAATCGTCTCCCGGCGCGCCGAGGCGAAGGCCAGATCATACCCTCCAGCGAGCGAGGCGGGCAGGCGCGGATCCACGGCGGGCCGCCGCCAGGCCGCGGGCGGCGCGAGCCCCACGCCGACAGTCTCCGTGGGAGCCGAGGAGCCGAAGAGGCCCCGCGACTGTTCGCTGGTCACCTCGATTTCTTCGACGGACTCCTCGCGGGCCTGGGCGGGTGGAGGTGCCATGGCCACGGCGGGAGGCGGACCGCGCGCAGGGCTGGGCTTCTTGGAGGGGGCGGTCTTCGCGTCCTTGTCGAATTCGTTCAGCTTGCCACCCAGGGTGATGGTGGACGGAGAGGGCTCCACCATGATGCTTGCATCCGGGGCACTGTCCTGCGGGCGATTCGAGTACTCGGCCTGTCCAGGGTGAGCAGCCTGGACGCGCGCCAGGAGCCGCTGGCGGAGCTGCTCGCTCTCGCTGGCCTCCGCGGGGAGGGGCGGAGGGACCGCGGGAGGTGGGCGGTACGGCACGGCGAGCGGAGCCGGCATGGGGATGAAGCGGTCGCGCTGGCCGATCTTCCAGGTGGCGAGCTTGGGAAGGGTCGTGGCGGTGGCGGGGATGGCCGTGCTGAGCGTCAGCGCCGCGTCCTGCCAGTCCTCGCCGGTCTCCTGGCTCACGAGCCCGAAGAAGGACACCTGCACCCGGTTGGCATCGGGGATGAGCTGCAGCTCATAGCGTGGGAACCAGCGCGCGTTGCGGGTGACATAGGTGAGCTTCAGCTTCACCGGGCCATTGCCCGAGAGCGTGGGAGCCACCTCCAGCCCGGGGCTTCGAGGCATGCCGCCCAGCCGGCTGGCTTCCTGGAGCTGGCGCTCTCGCTCTCGCTCCAGCTCCCGTGCGTGGGTCTCGAGCTCCCGCAGCCGCGCCTGGAGCTTGCCGGTGGCGTCGAGCAGGAAGGTGGTGGCGGCGTTCCACCCGGAGGGATCAAGCCGGGGCGGAGGGCCCTTGTCCCGCTCGCTCTCGGGAGCGGGCGTGGGGCGCAGGGCCTGAAGGGCGGTGAGCTGGGCGCTGCACGCCTCTCGCTCGCCGCGATTGCGAGCGAGCTGATCCTCCAGCCGATCCAGCGCGTCGAGCACCTTGCGCGCCTCGGAGGTAGTGAGGGCCTCGGGGCTCACGGGCCGCAGGTCCACGCGAGCGACCTCGGCCCCCTCGGCCTCCACGCGGATGGAGGAGGAGTCCACGGCCCCCAGGAGCGTGGGCAGCTCCACGCGCTGGGTGCCCGAGACGGTGAGCTGCGCGGTGCGCACCACGCGGGCCTGATCGCTGTAGACGGTGACGGAGGTGATGGGCGCGTCAAGGGCCGCGGCCATCACCCCGAAGCTCAGAAGGCCAAGCATGGTCAGCGCTTACTCTCTTCCGAGGACGCGGAGGGCTCCGAGGCAGTCGAGGACTGCTGGGCCTTCTCGTTCAGGATCATCCCCATGATCTGGTTGATGTTCATGGTGCTGACGTTGGACTGAGGCACCAGGATGATGTGCTTGCCGGAGAACTGCCGCGCCAGCTGCATCTTCACGTACGAGTCGCCGCCCAGCTTGTTGAGCGCCTCGGCCTCCTTGCGAGTGGCGTCCGACTCGGCCTTGGCCTGGGCCAGCAGCGCCTTGGCCGCGTTGGAGCGCTTGCTGGCGTAGGCGTCCGCCTCGTTGCGGATGCGGCCGGCCTGGCCGCGCGAGTCCTCGAGCTTCTGGTTCCACTCGGCGCGCTTGGCCTGCAGCTCCGACTGCTTCTGCACCACGATGTTCTTCTGCTGCTCCAGCAGCGTCTGCACGTCCGCCTCGGCCTGCTTCTGCGCGTCGATGGCCGCCTGGTACTCCGGGTCGAAGCGGTGCTGCTGCACCTGCATGCTGTCCACGAGGATGCCGAAGGGCTGCAGCTCCTTCTCGAGCATCTCCCGCGCCTCGGCCGCGACCCGGTTCTTGATGTCGACGTGGTAGTACTCTTCGCTGGTGATCTTGTTGAAGACGTCCCGGATGGTGGCGCGGGACACGGGCCGGATGACGCGCTCTTTAATCTCGTCGACGGAGTGGCCCACCCGGCTGATGACATCAGCGGCGCGCTCCGGGTTGATGCGCCACATGATGTTGACGTCGATGTGGACGTTGTTGCCGTCCTTCGTCTTGAAGGTGATGTCGTCCGGGACGGGGCGATCGCCCTCGTCGGTGTTGGCGTTCATCAGCAGGTTCTGCTGATAGATGGGCAGGGTGGCCCAGCTGTTGACGAACGGCATGACCATGTAGACGCCGCCGGGCGGGTATACCTGCTGCTCGCCGCGCTTCTCCAGGATGCCGAAGAGGCAGGTGCGGACGCCGACCTCGGTGGAGGAGGTGGACTCGCAGCCGGCGCACGCCAGCGCGAGCACGAGGAACACGAGCGAGCGGTTCATGGCAGCACCCCCGCCTGCGAGCCCGAGGGAGCAGGCCCCCCGGGAGACAGGCCTATCAAGGACCAGCTCTGGCGGATGAAGGAGATGTACTGCTCGGGCGTCATCACCCCGCGATCCACCGCGTCGAACATGCGAGCGATCTCCAGCGCCACCACGTAGCGGCCTCCGGCGATGTTGAGCGCGTCCGCCTTGAGGCGCTTGGCCTCGGCCTGGGCCAGGCCGTAGTCCCGGTCCGCCGCGGCGCGCGTCTGGCTGGCGTACAGCTCGGCCTCGGAGGTGAGGGTGGAGATCTGCGCGGCCACCTCAGACTCGGCGATGATGATGTTGGCGTTACCCTGGGACTCGAACTGCTGCAGCTTGGCGCGCTCCTCGTTCACCAGGGACTGCTTGCGGTTCTTCTCGGTGAGCTGCACCGCCACCTTCTTGTCGTGCAGGGACTTCTCGTAGTTGGGGGCGTAGCTGTAGCCGCTCACCAGGAGCTTCTCGACCTCGAAGCCGCGCGCGGCGAAGCGCTCGCGCAGGGTGTCCTCGGCGGCCTTCACGGCCTGCACGCGCAGCGCCTCGTGGAAGAAGGCCTCGGCGTTCATCGCCCCGAGCGTGGAGACCACTCCGTTGCGGAAGGTGTTGATGACGAACCGGTCCACGTAGGCCGTGCCGAAGCCGAACTCCTTGGCGACCTTCACGGGGTCCTTCACGGTGTAGAGCAGGACGACCTCGGCGATGACGGCGTATCCGTCCGAGGTCTGCACCGACAGCGCGTCGATGGTGCGGTGGGTGTCCAGGCCGAGCAGCCGCATGCGATCGTCGAAGTAGGCGTCCACCTTCCGGACGACAGCCGGGTTGGGGGCCTTGTGCTCCGCCTCCTGGCGATCGTTGCTGGCCTCGAGGATGTGGAGGGTGCGCGGGAAGGTGTAGAGCGTGGTGCCCGGCCCGACGAAGTAGAGGCCCGGCCCGTAGGCCTGGTCCACGATGCCGGAGTTGGTGCCGAGCCGGCGCTGCATCACGCCGTACTCGCTGGGCAGCACGCGGGCGGTGCAGCTCATGTAGAGGATGCACAGCAGCAGCAGGGGACTGGCGAGCACCAGCAACAACCGGCGCAGGCGGAAGGTCAGCTTTCCGACCGCCTGGCGGGCGGAGTTGATCTGGACCATGGGTTAGCGGCTCCGGGTAGGCGAAGGATCCTTGGAGGGAGAATCCGAGAGGGGTTCAGGGGAGACCGAGCCGGTCATCAAGTGGCCCAGGGTGAGGCGCGAGGCCTCGCGGTCGGCGGCGAGCACCAGCGCGTTGACTTCCTTCTCGTAGCGGCGGGCGGCCCACCAGCGGCGCAGGTCCGGGAAGACGAGCCCGGCCAGGGCGAAGGGGATGACCCACTCCCGGGCCCACAGCGGGATGAAGGGCGCCCACACCACGAAGGCGCCCAGCAGCATGCCGGCCACGCTCCACAGGAGGCGCTCCACGCCATGGAGCCACTCGGGGACGAGATAGAAGTCGTTGCGCTCGCGCTGGGTGAAGTGGGTGGTCAGCCGCACGTAGGCGGGCAGCAGCACTCCGCGCGCCAGGTTCTCCATCTCCCGGACGAGCGCCTCGCGCGCCTCGGGAGCCAGGCCCTCGGTCTGCAGGGCCAGGCTGTCTCGCATCAGGGGCAGTTGCTCCTCCAGGTACGCGCTGAAGAAGCGCGTCGCGACCGTCTCGGTGAGGGGCTCGGGGAGGCCTGCGCGGCGGTCCTCGAAGCCCTGCAGCAGACGGTCTGCCCACAGGCCCAGCACCGAGCTGGGGGCTTTGGAAGAGGAGGGCGGGGCGGGAAGAAGGCTCACGGCACCGAGTGCTTAGCGCGAAGTCGGGGGATCAGGAAGCCTCGCCCAGGAAGCGGCGCCGCAGCGTGCGAGTCACCTCCGCGTCCCAGCGAGGCGAGAAGAGCTCCACGACGGTGCGGCGCCAACGCAGCGCACACGCCAGACAGGCGAGCGTGGCCATCAGCCCGACGAGGGTGTTCTGCCACGAGGCCAGGTTCCACTGGCCCCTCCAGAACCACTCCTGCGTGGACGTGGGCCAGAAGTACTGGATGGGCCAGCCAGGGCCGCTGCCGGCGAGATCACACAGCAGGTGCACGTGGAAGGCCGCGAGGGCGAGCAGGGCCACCGGGCCACGTCTCCGCGCGAACGCCGTGCAGAGCGCGACGGTGACGAGGGCCCCCACGTATCCATGGAAGAGGACGTGGTGGTACTTCGCATACAGGTCCTCTCCCGCCAGAAGGACGAGCCCATCCACGTCCGGCGCCAGCCCCGCGAGGGTGACCAGGGTGCGATCCCTCCGCTCGCGCAGGCCCTGCGCCATCAACCAGGACAGCTCCGCATGGACGATAGGGTTCATGGCTGGGGAGCGTACCGCGCGGGGGCAGCCGCTACCTACTCTGCCCGCACCTCGGCCACCACGAGCTGCCGGAGGACGCCGGTCCGGGTGTTGTGATTCAGGAAGCTCCAGGTCAGGCGGGTCACCGGGAAGTGCTCGAACGCTCGCAGGGTCTGAACGGACAGGCCCTGGCTCTGCAGGCCCGCGATGGCCTCTTCCGGCAGGAAGACATAGACGGGCTGGGTGCTCGCCACCCGTTGCAGCGCCGGCAGATCCCAGCGCTGCACGGGGGCCCGGGTGTAGAGCTCCAGGGCGTAGGAGTTGAAGTCAAACAGGCCCACGGGGCGCGGGGGCAGGCCATTGATGAAGGCAGCCGCCTCGCTGCCCGACTGGTAGCGCGCCACCGCCGGGTAGAACACCCCGTTGAGCATGAGGTTGAACGCGACGGAGGCCGCGAAGCTCCGCCCGATCGCGTCGGAGAGGTGGCTGGACCTGAAGAGGAACAGGCTCGCCACCCCGAGCGCCACCATGCCAATGGCCGTGGGCACGGCGAGGGGAGGCCGGAAGAGCCACAGCAGGCCCAGCCCCAGCAGCAGCAGGGCTCCCGCCACGAACGTCTGAACCCCGGAGGCCACACGCATCGGTCCCGGACGCTCCAGCCGGCACGCCCACTGCGCGGTGATGATGCTGAAGAACGGGAAGACGATGTTCAGGTAGTGCGGGAGCTGGAAGCGAGACAGCGAGAACACCAGGAAGGTGAGCCCCGCGGAGCCCCAGGTGATGAACTCCCGGCGCTCGGGGGGCTCCTGCCGCCGGCGGAACACGCGACTCAGCACCGCCGCGTACAGCCAGAGTGACCAGGGCAGAAAACCCCAGAGCACCGTGTGGAAGAAGAAGAGCGGATGCCCCTTGCCCTGGATGGGGCCGGTGTTCATGAAGCGGCCGAACTGGCTGCCCCAGAAGAAGAACCCCAGCCCCGACACGCCCGTGCGCCCGAAGACGGCCTTCTCCGGGTGCAGATCGAACTGCTGGTAGAGGCAGTACAGCTCCGGGAGGATGAACACGCCCACCAGCACCAGGGCCGCCCACCAGCGAGGCCGCCAGAGCTCGCGCCACTGCCGGCGCACCAGCCAGTGCACCACCAGGCCCCCGCATACCGGGAGCAGCACGAACAGGCCCTTGGTCATCACCGCGCACGCGGCCAGCAGCGAGCCCACCACCAGGTGGAGGCTGAAGCGGGACTCCTGGGCGCGGACGTAGTGGTAGACGCTGCCGGTGATCAGCCCGAGCAGGAACGGCTCGGCCCGCACGTCGTTGTTCGAGAGGAGCAGGTGCTGGGCCACCAGCAGCAGCAGCACGGCCACTCGCGCGACGGTGCCGTCATGGAGGCGCCGGGCGAGCAGGTACGTGTAGACCACGCCCAGCCCCCAGAACAGCAGCGCGGGCAGCCGGTAGGCCACGGCGCTGACGCCCAGCAGCCGGAAGCTGAGCGCCGTCACCCAGAAGGGGAAGTGCGGCTTGTCCAGCCAGTCCCCGCCGTTGGCGATGAGATCGACGAAGTCGCCGCTCTCGGCCATGTGCCGGGCCAGCGTGGCGTACAGGGCGGAGTCCGGCTCGGCGACGGTGCCCGCCAGCCCGCTCAGGTTCACCAGCACGCCGATGGGAAGCAGCCACCGGAACCAGCGCTTCAGCCAGGAGTCGAACGTGAGAGGCGGGGACGGGGACGGCATGGCGGCAGCCCGGCGCTTATCAGCCGAGGCCCCGCGTCACAACCGCACAGCACTACCGCCCCACCCTCTCTGAGCTTCTCGAGAGGGTGGGGCGGTCATCCATGTACCGCGGAGACCTAGCGCCGCTGCGAGCGGGCCTTGGCGAGCGCCTGCCGCCGCCGCGTGAGCACGGTCACCGCGAGCAGGCCCGCCGCGGCGAGGAACGGCACTCCACCACTGCTGGAAGCACCGCAGCCCTGCGGCTGGCCGTACTGCGTATCGCCCGGCGTGCCACCCCTGGGGTCGGGCAGGGTGGAGTTGGCCAGCGGCGGATTCACGACGGGGGTCGCGTTCACCGCCGGAGTGGTAGGCGCGGGCGTCCCGGCGGAGGGAGCAGGAGCCTGCTCCGCGGGCGGGCTCGCGCTGTCCGGCCCCGGAGCCGGCGTCTCGGCCACCGCGGAGGCGGAGGGCATCACGTCCGCCAGGCTCGTCCCCATGACGAAGCCGTCGTGGTAGACGCTGGCCGTCTGGGAGATGGACGCATCCCGGTACAGGCCCAGCTTCAGGTAGTTCTTCTCACTGCCGAACTGGGTGGCCACCATCGTCTTGGGCACCACGAGCTTGCCGTCCTTGTACAGCTCCACGAAGCCCGCCTTGGAGTCCGCCGACCACTTCACGTGCAGCACGAAGTCATTCCAGTGCGCGCGCTGCAGCGGGGAATGCCAGAGCACTCGCCCGCTGCTGCCGCCCACGCGCATGCGCATCTCCTCGCCCTGCAGGTAGAACTCCAGCGGCGGAGAGCCGCAGCAGCCGTCCTGGTGCCACTGGGCGAAGAGCTGCCACGTGTTCGCGGAGGGGTAGTCGCTCGGGAACATCGTGCTCCACTTGTAGAAATACTCTTGGCCGGGAGTCTCACGGCTGAGGTACAGCACCTCGTTGCGGTTGCCGCTCGCGCTGATGGGGTTGTCGCCCTTGTGCACGGTGGCCTTGAGGGCATAGCGGCCCTCGCGCACCACATCCGAGACGACCAGGAGTCGGTCCGAGGCAACGCTCTGCTGGCGTGACCACTGAGAAAGATTGCCGGTCTCGAAGTCTCCCTTCCACAGCGTGGAGGCGGAGGCGATGGCGGGCACCAGCAGCAGAGGCATGAGTCGAAGGAAACGCGTCAAATCAGCTCCTTTTCGTTTGATCAGCGGGTGGTCGGACAAATGGGGCGGAAGAACCCTTCCCGGGCACTTCGGGTGCCAACCCCCTGGCGAGCGAGCTCCGTCAGGCTCGCTGGCACTCCACGCGAGGCGGCACGGGCTCTCCTTCCTCGTGCCTCACCGAGAGAGCTCAAAAGCTCTTTGATTTCCCCGCAGTGCAAGGCCTTGCGGCTTGTGTAGGCAGGGACCCACAGCCTTAAATCCGCCTCGTGCGGCTGGGCTGCTCGCTCTGCGGACTGGCACCTGGAAGGAGGGTTGAAGCAGGCAGGGATCGGCCTGTTGGCCCGCCCGGTCTCCGCCCTCCGAGCTGGGGGCTGGCCGCACGCATGGGCCCCTTCTGAAAAGGGCCACCGGGGCCCAAGGCCCGTGCCATGCTGGGCGCGGACCTGTGCTGGAGGGGTGGGTGATGAGCTCCGTGTCCCCGCGCAACATGCGTGATTACGAGGCCGTGCGCCGCTCGTTCCAGTGGGAGCGGCCCGAGCACTTCAACTTCGCTGCCGACGTCATTGATCGCCACGCGCGGGAGCGCCCCGAGTCGCTCGCCCTCCTGTGGTCCGATGAGGCCGGCAACGAGCGGCGCTTCACCTTAGCGGAGCTGAGGCAGCACTCGCTGCACGCGGCGCAGTTCCTCGCGAGCCTGGGCATGCAGCGAGGCGACCGAGCCTTCATCCTCATGCCCCGTGTGCCGGAGTGGTGGTTCCTGGTGCTGGGCTGCATCCGGTCCGGCATCGTCTTCATGCCCGGCACGCCCATGCTCACGCCGAAGGACATCCGCTACCGGCTCTCCGCCTCGGACGCGCAGGCCGTCATTACAGATGTCAGCTGCCTGGACCGCTTCGAGGGGCTGGTGGGCACCGGGCGGGTGGAGAATTGGATCTCCCTGGGCGAGGCGCCCTCACCGTGGGTCCGCTACGAGCCTGGCGCGGGGACAGGCGTGCATGGGCTCACCTTCGAGCCCACCCGCGCCGATGATCCGATGCTCATCTACTTCACCTCCGGCACCACGGGCATGCCGAAGATGGTGCTCCACACCCAGGCGAGCTACGGCCTGGGGCACATGGTGACGGGGCGCTACTGGCTGGATCTGACGCCGGAGGACCGGCACCTGACGCTGTCGGACACGGGGTGGGCCAAGTGCGCCTGGGGCAAGCTCTTCGGGCCGTGGAGCGAGGGAGCGTGCAACGTTGTCTATGACTTCCGAGGGCGCTTCGACGCGGCGCGCATCCTGAAGATGCTGGCCCGGCAGAAGGTGACGACGTTCTGCGCGCCGCCCACGGCGTGGCGGGCCATCGTGCTGCAAGACTTGTCGAAGTTCGACCTGTCCTCCATCCGCCACGCGGTGAGCGCGGGAGAGCCGCTCAACCCCGAGGTCATCGCCACGTGGAAGCAGGCCACGGGGCTGCACATCCGCGAGGGCTACGGGCAGACGGAGACGGTGATGGTGGTGGGGATGTTCCCGCCGCTGGAGCCGAGGCCGGGCTCCATGGGCAAGCCCTCGCCGGGCTTCACGGTGTCGGTCATCAACGAGAAAGGCGAGGAGGTGCCCGTGGGGCAGGAGGGAGACATCGCGGTGCGGGTAGCGCCCGAGCGCCCGGTGGGCCTGTTCCACGGTTATCTCAATGACGAGGCGGCCAACCGGGCCTGCCGCCGAGGGGATTGGTACGTGACGGGGGACCGGGCGGTGAAGGATGCGGACGGCTACTTCTGGTTCGTGGGGCGCTCGGACGACGTCATCAAGACGTCGGGCTATCGGGTGGGGCCGTTCGAGGTGGAGTCGGCGCTGCTGGAGCACGTGGCGGTGGCGGAGTCCGCAGTCATCGGCGTGCCGGACGAGCGCATCGGCCAGCGCATCAAGGCGTACGTGGTGCTGGCGCCAGGGCACATCGGCTCGCCGGAGCTGGCGGTGGAGCTACAGGAGCACGTGAAGCAGACGACGGCGCCGTACAAGTATCCGCGAGAGATCGAGTTCGTCACCGAGCTGCCGAAGACGGTGAGCGGGAAGATCCGCCGCGCGGAGCTGCGAGGTTCACTGAAGCCGTCCTGACAGAGGCGGCGCGCGGGAGAGGAGGGACCGATGAGCGAGGAAGGACCGCGGAACGAGAGCACGGAGAACTCAGGTGGGCCGCGAGAGTTCTGGTTCGAGAGCGATGGAACCCGGCTCTTCGCGGTCGAGAACGGCCGTGGTCGGCCCATCATCCTGTTGCACGGAGGGCTCGCCAACCATCTCGCCTGTCTTCCCCTGGTGGGTTCGTTGCCGTCGCGGTTCCGGGTCATCACTCCCGATCTTCGGAGCAGCGGGAAGTCGGTGGATGGCCGTCCCCTCACCTGGGATCGGCTTGCCGACGACGTCGCGGCGTTGATGCGCCATCTCGGCGCCGAGCGAGCCGTGGTGGGCGGTGTCTCGTCAGGCTCTGGCGCCGCTCTTCGCTTCGCGCTTCGCTACCCGGAGAAGACAGCCGCCCTCGTCGTGGTCACCCCTATCTACGCGGGCGAGGAGCGCGGGTTGACCGCCCAGCAGGCAGCGACCTTCAAGATGATGGACGCGGCGGGGAGCCGGGCCATTGGCGAGGGCGTCCAGGTCCTGCGTCCGCTCTACGAGCACCTACCGTCGCCGATCCGCGAGAAGGCCCTGGCGATGATTGACGGCTTCGATGCCGCGAGCGTCGCCGCCACGACGCAGTTCATCGCCTCGGGCGCGCAGCCCTTCGCCTCCGCCTCCGAAATGCACGGTCTCGCGGTTCCCACGCTGCTCATCCCGGGCAACGATCCGTTGCATCCGGCGGAGGTCTCGAACCTCTATGCCGCCCACATCCCGAACTGCGTGGTGAGCGAGCCGCAGGTCGCGGATCGCCCTACCGTCATCGGAGACTTCTGCGAGCGAAGGGCCGCCTGGTGAGAGAGGTTCAGCTCCAGTCCGAGTGGACGAAGGGACCCTGGGCATTGTCGCGGCGCTGGTAGGTGTGCGCGCCGAAGGCGTCGCGCTGGGCCTGGGTGAGGTTCTGCGGCAGCTCGGGGCTGCGGTAGCTGTCCAGGTACGCCAGGCTCGCGGAGAACACCGGCACGGGGATCCCCACCCGCGCCGCCGTGCCCACCAGCCGCCGCCACGCCGGAGCCATCCTCGTCAGCACCGGAGCGAAGGCGTCCGACACCACCAGGTTCGGCAGGTCCGGCTGCTGCGTGAAGGCCTCGCGCAGCGGGCTGAGCAGCTTCGCGCGGATGATGCAGCCGCCGCGCCAGATGCGCGCCATCTCCGCCAGCGACACGTTCCAGTGGTACTCCTTCGAGGCCGCCTGGATCAGCCGCAGGCCCTGCGCGTATGTGACGACGCGCGCCGCGTAGAGCGCGTCATGCGCCCAGCTGGCCAGGTTCGACTTCTCCTCGTCCGTGAGCGTGAAGGGCGGCGCGGGGAGCTTCTGGCTGGCCGCCACGCGCTCCTCCTTGATGGCCGACAGGTTGCGCGCATCCAGCGCCGAGGCGATGGACGGCACGGGGATGCCCAGGTCCAGCGACACCTGCACCGTCCACTTGCCCGTGCCCTTCTGGCCCGCCTTGTCCAGCACCATGTCCACCAGT
Organism: Hyalangium sp.; assembly: GCF_045802625.1. NCBI lineage: Bacteria > Pseudomonadati > Myxococcota > Myxococcia > Myxococcales > Archangiaceae > Hyalangium > Hyalangium sp. The sequence goes on from NZ_JBJMQP010000025.1 coordinate 46,320, forward strand.
GGCTTGCCCGTCTGCGGATCCTTCTTGCGCAGCACCTTGAGGGTGGTCTCCAGCAGGAAGGACTCGGCGATGCCCTGGTTCCACTTCTCGAACGTCTCCGCCAGCGCGTCCGCCGACAGCCCCAGCCCGCGGCGCAGCACGTCGTACGTCTCCGCCAAAAGCTGCATGTCCGCGTACTCGATGCCGTTGTGCACCATCTTCACGAAGTGGCCCGCGCCATCCGGCCCCACGTGGGTGACGCAGATGCCCGACTCGGCCTTCGCGGCGATGGCCTCCACCACCGGACGGACGATGGCGTACGCCTCGGCGGGGCCTCCCGGCATCAGCGAGGGGCCGTTCCGCGCGCCCTCCTCGCCGCCGGACACGCCCATGCCGATGAAGTGCAGGCCCTTCTCCCGGAACGCCTTCTCGCGGCGCTGCGTGTCCTGGAACCACGAGTTGCCGCCGTCGATGAGCACATCCCCCGGCGCCAGCAGCGGCGCCAGCTGATCCATCATCGAGTCCACCGCCGCGCCCGCCGTCACCATCAGCAGGATGCGGCGCGGGCGCTCGATCATCTGTACGAACTCCGCGAGCGAGCCCGTGCCCTTCATCTCCGGGTGCCCGTGCTTCTTGTGGATCTCGTCGATCTTCTCCGGGTGGCGATCCCACGCCGCCACCTTGAAGCCACGGTCCGCGATGTTGAGCGCGATGTTCGCGCCCATCACTCCCATGCCGGCCACGCCGAACTGGAACAGGCCCTGGGGATTGCTTGCTGAGCTCATTGGGTCCTCCTGGAGTTCACTGCCCTGCCGCCGCCCGATCCATCATCCACACCGCGTTCGTCACTCGCGCCGAGGGCAGATCCTCCCCCGCGAGCACCCGCCGCACCGCGTCCCGCTTGCCCGCCCCCGACACCACGCCCAGCACCTTGCGAGCCCCCTGCAGCACCGGCAGCGTGAGCGTCAGCCGCCAGGGTGGAGGCTTGGGGCCCACCACCGCCAGCACCCGCCGCTCTCGCTCCTCCAGCGCCGAGTGGCCCGGGAACAGGGAGGCGGTGTGCCCGTCCTCGCCCATGCCCAGCACCACCACGTCCAGCACCGGCGGCAAGCGGGCCTCGTAGTCCCGCGCGGCCGCGTCGCGGTTCTCCCGCTCGCCCTCCATGCGGTGGATCTGCTCGGCCTTCGCCTTCACCGGCCGCAGCAACGTCTCCTCCGCGAGCAGGTAGTTGCTCTCCGGATGGTCCGGCGGAACGCACCGCTCGTCGGCGAAGTAGAAGTCCACCCGTCCCCACGGCAGGGGCATGGCCGCCAGGGTCCGGTAGAGGGGCCCCGTCGTCTTCCCTCCGGAGAGCGCGAGGCTGGCCCGGCCGCCGCCCGCGAGCGCCTGTCTGAGCGCCTCCGCGAGCCACTCCGCGGCCCGCTGGGCCAGCACCTCCGGCTCCACCACGAGCGGGGGAGGCCGGCTCACTTGAGCACCGTCCAGCGCCGCCCATCCCGGGCCAGCAGCGCCGCCGCCGCGTCCGGTCCCGCGCTCCCAGGCTCGTACTCGTGGATGTGCCCACCCACGCCGGACTCCAGCGCCTGGAGGATGGGCGTGACGTAGGCCCACGCCTGCTCCACGCTGTCCTTGCGCGCGAACAGCGTGGCGTTGCCGCGCATGCAGTCCAGCAGCAGCCGCTCGTAGGCCTCGGGCACCGGCTTGGCGAAGGCCTCCTTGTAGGCGAAGTCCATGGTGACGCCCGCGATGCTCACGTCCTCGCCGGGCACCTTGGACTCGAACGAGAGGGCAATCCCCTCCTGGGGCTGGATGCGCAGCCGCAGCACGTTGGGCTGCAGCCGCTGGCACGCCTCGCTGGTGCTGAACAGGCTGATGGGCACCGGCTTGAAGTGGATGGACACCTCCGTCAGCCGCTTGGCCAGCTTCTTCCCGGCGCGCAGGTAGAAGGGCACGCCCTGCCAGCGCCAGTTGTCCACGTTCATCTTCATGGCCACGTAGGTGGGCGTGCGCGAGTCCTTCGCCACGCCCTGCTCCTCGCGGTAGCCCTTGAACTGCCCGGCCACCACGTGCGTGGCCACCTCGCTGCCATCCACCGAGCGCAGCGAGCGGAACACCTTGTTCTTCTCGTCGCGGATGTCCTCCGCGCCGAACGAGCTGGGCGGCTCCATCGCGCACAGCGCCAGCACCTGCATCAGGTGGTTCTGCACCATGTCGCGGATGACGCCCGTCTCGTCATAGAAGCGCCCGCGGCCGCCCTCCATGCCCAGCGTCTCCGTGGCGGTGATCTCCACGTGGTCGATGTAGTTGCGGTTCCACAGCGGCTCGAAGATGAGGTTGGCGAAGCGGAAGACCAGGATGTTCTGGACCGTCTCCTTGCCCAGGTAGTGGTCGATGCGGAAGATCTGCCGCTCGTCCAGCACGGAGGACAGGTTGCGGTTGAGCTCGCGCGCCGACTCCAGGTCCCTGCCGAAGGGCTTCTCGATGACGAGCCGCCGCCAGGGCCGCTGGCCGGGCTGCTCCTCGCGCGGCAAGAGCCCCGCCTCCGAGAGGCGGTGCAGCAGCGTGGGGAAGGTGGAGGCGGGGGTGGCCAGGTAGTAGAGCTGGTTGCCCTGGGTGCCGAAGCGCTTCTCGGCCGATTCCAGCTGCTGGCGCAGGCGGGTGAAGGCCGCCGGATCATCATAGTCCCCGGAGATGCACTCCAGCCGCGAGGCGAAGCGCTCCCAGGTGGCCTCGTCCAGGGGCTGGGTGCGGGCGAACTTCTTCAGCCCCTCCTTCACCTGGGCGCGGAAGGCGGTGTCGTCGTGCGCCGAGCGGCTGAAGGCCACCAGCGCGAAGTGGTCGGGCAGCAGCCCCGCGCGGGCCAGCTCGAAGAGCGCGGGGAAGAGCTTGCGTTGGGCCAAGTCCCCGGTGGCTCCGAAGAGCACGACGGTGCACGGGTCCGGCCGGTCCGCGCGGACGATGGGCTCGCCCTCGCGGGGGGTGGTTGAGACGTGGAGGCCCTGAGCATCCATGGCTGGCTTCCTCCGGCAGTGAAGCGGTGGAGATGGGGGCCTACCTTATTGGCTTTGCGCCCGGTGCGCTCAGGAAACGCGCGCAGTGTCTCTACCCGAGCACCTGCTTCCAGTCCTGTGCGCGCGCCCACTCTTCGAACGAACGCCAGGGCACCTCGGGGAGCTCACGCCGCAGCGCGGCGAGGTCGGCGCTGTAGCCCACCTTGTCGAACCACTCGAACATGCGGGCCATGTCCTCGCTGGTGGCGCGCAGCTGGGCGATGGGCACCTGCTGGAACCGGATGGGCTTGCCAGTCACGCGCGAGAACACCTCGGCGACCTGCTCGCCGCTCAGCTCGCTGGAGGCCAGATCGAAGCGCTTGCCGAGGAACTGCTCGCGCCGATCGATGACCGCCGCGCCCACGGCGCCAATCTCCTCCACGGCGACCTGCTGCAGCTTGCGCTGGGCAGGCAGCGCCAGGGCGACGACGCCCTGCTTGAGGCCCTGGCCAAACATGCCCAGGAAGTTCTCGTTGAACCAGACGGGGGCGATGATGGTGTAGGGCACGCCGGACTTCTGCAGGTACTCCTCGACGCGGAACTTGCTGTCGAAGTGGGGGATGCCGGTCTTCTGATTGGCGCCGCCCACCGAGGTGTAGACGACGTGCTGGAGGCCGGCGGCCTTGGCGGCGTCCACGGCGCTGAGGCCCTGCTGCGTCTCGGCCTCCGTGCCGCCAGCCTCGAAGGGGGTGCTCATGATGAAGGCGGCGTCCACGCCCTTCATGGCGCGCGCCAGCGAGTCCTTGTCCGCGAAGCTGCCGACGGCCAGCTCGGCGCCGAGCTTCTTGAGCTCGAGCGAGCCTGTGGAGTCGGGCTTGCGGGTGAAGGCCCGGACCTTGTGCCCCTTCTTGAGGAGCGCGCGAGCGACCGCGCCTCCCTGCTTACCCGTGGCACCAGTGACGAGGACGGAAAGAGACTTCGGCATGAGCGTTCTCCTTGAGAAGGTGACGGCTTACCGGGAGAGCAACGGGTGTGCCATGACCCAATTGCTTGAGATTCCTGGAGGTGTCGCCGGGAAGACTCTCGTTTTGAGAGGAGATGTCCTCAAGCTGAAAGGGTCTGGCCCCAGGGTTGGTGCCGCCCGTCACTTCCCGACCGCGATGGCGGAGCCGACGAAGGCGAAGGACTGCTCGAAGCCCTGGGGCGCGGGGAGCGGCGTGGGGCTGGCGTCTCCCCACTGGGTGATGCCGTGCGGCAGCAGGTGCTTGAGATCGTAGCGCACGCCTCGGAACTCGAACTCGCGGCTTCGGATGAGGGCGGCGGTGAAGACGTTGAGCGTGAGCAACCCGCCCGAGGTGCTGGGAGCGCTGAGCGTAGTGCCCATGACGACGCTGACGCGGCGGAACGTGGCGATGGGCTCGCCATCGGAGAACGAGTCCGGCGTGTCGAAGGACGCGCCGGGGTGGCGCTTGAGGTACAGGGTGAACTCGCCGGTGGAGTCGAGCCCCAGCGACAGCGGTCCATTGGTGACAGGCCGTGCCCGGAAGGGGGCCGATCTGAAGGTGAAGCAGGCCGTCTGTTCGCTGGGCGCTCCGTGGAAGAGCTCCCCCGCGATGCCCTGCAGGTGGAGGAAGTAGCCCAGGTCCTGCGTCGTCTTGTCGGGGGCGGTGTAGAAGCGGCCCGTCACGTACCAGGCAACGCTTGCGGCTCGGAGGGGCTCCATGAAGGCCTCGGGTGCGGTCGGCTCAAGGTGAGCCAGTGGGCGGCGGGTTCAGCGTGAGGCGCTGGTGCTCGGCACCGAACTCGATGGCCTGAACGTGCGCGCGTTGCGGGCCGAGCGTCGGGAGGATGAACCAGGGGACTCCCGCCAGACGGCCCCGGTTCATCAGCGACGCCTCCGGCTCGAGCCGGAGCGGGGAGGCGTGCGAGTCGTCGGTCACGAAGGTGAGGGGGAGGCGCTGTGGCACACCGTCGGAGTGGATGAAGAAGACCCACTTGTCGGTCTTCCCATCGGCCGGCCCCGCCGCGAAGCCCAGCACCTGCATCCCCGCCACCTGGATGTCCACCGGCGTCGCGCCCTCGGGGATGGGAGGAGGACTGGCGGGCACCTCGGCGTCATAGGCTCGCATCCACGCGTAGGCGGGAACGCCCGGCACCGGCGCATAGGGCTCGGCCACCGGAGAGACGATATAGGGGTGGTAGCCCTTGGCGTGCGCCGCGGCGTAGTCCACCGCCCCGCGGTAGGTCATCCGGCCGTTCCAGAAGAGCGACTCGTGGATCTCGAAGACGCGCTCGGGATCCAGGTCGAAGGCCTGCCACAGCACGGACTTCTTCGGCAGCTCGCGATCCAGCACCTGGCCCAGCTCGCGCTCGTAGCTCGTGAGCAGCTCCTGCTTGTGAACCTCGGGTTGTGCCTTGACGATCGAGGGCAGGTAGTGGCCGAAGGTCTCCAGCAGCAGGCCCGAGCAGAAGACGCCCATGCACACGGCGAAGGGGCGAGCGCGCCGGACGGCGACGAACGCGGCCCAGGTGAGGAGCGCCGCTCCCAGGGCGAGCACCACGCCCTCCGCCAGCCCCGGCGTGCCGCGCACCTGGGGGAGCTGTGGAGGGATGAACGAGCGCACCCGGCTCAGCGCGGGAAAGCGATCAATGAGCCCCGGGGTGAGCAGGGCCGCGACAGTAGCGGTGCCCATGGCCGGGAAGCGCCAGACATCCGCCCCGATGAGGGCCACGGCCACCAGCACCGCCGGGGCCGCGTTCCACACGTGCCCGGGAGCCTTCACCGCGACGAACGTGTGGGTGAGCCAGGTCGACCACAACCAGAGCGCGGTGGCGATGACGGCCGTCTCGCGCCGCTTCACGCCGCGGATGATGAGCCACACGCCCACCACGACCGGGAAGATGGAGTTCAGAGGAGAGAACTCGTGGTTGAGCATCTCGACGAAGATGCCGTCCACGGGCCTGCGCCACCCTCCCACGTCGATCTGGGGCGGGGCCTGGATGTGCCCGAAGGTCAGCTCCACGCCCGCCCGGTACACCTCGGGCCATTTGAGCGCGGCGTAGAGGTTCCAGGGGCCGGTGACCAGGAGCGCCACGGCGCCCATGATGAGGAAGTGGGTGGGCCGCGGGCCCTTGGAGAAGCGCAGCAACCGGGCGCCCACCATCACCCCGGCCACTCCCAGCGGGGCGAGCGCGAGCACCGTCTTCGTCAGGTGCCCCAGCCCGAGCGCAACGCCGGTGGCCACCGCCCAGCGCCAGGAGTCCTTCTCGATGGTGCGGACCAGCAGCACCATGGTGAGGCTGACGAAGCCCACCAGCATGCAGTCGTAGACGTCTCCGAAGAGCCGCCCCTGGGTGAGGATCCAGCCGAACGGCAGCGCGAGGAATCCGCACGCTCCCACGGTGGCCCAGAAGCGGCCCGCGGCGTTGCGTGCCAGCAGGTAGGTGGCCACCGCGGCCCCCAACTCTCCCAGCAACGCCCCGATGCGCATCGCCAGCGGCGTGACGCCGATGAGGTGCATCACCGCGGCGCCGAACCACAGGGGCGCGATGGGCTTGTGCAGCCAGACTCCGGCGCCGAACCAGTCCGCTGGCGGTACCGGGTAGATGGGATCGCTATAGAAGTGGGGGAAGAAGAAGGAGTCGTACGTCCCCCGAGCGGCGGCCTGGTGGAGCGCTTCGTCCCAGTAGTGGATGCCCGGGTGCCCGAGGCCGGGCGCGAGCAGCCACAGGCCCCAGACACAGATGAAGACAATGAGGAGGGCATCCGTGCGGTGGAGCCTCAGCGGATCCAACGGGCGAGCCACCCATTGCCGGAGGCGCTGTAACAGCTCGGAAGGGGACACGGGGGCGCACGGTAGTGGCCTCGTCCCCACGGCGGCAAGGCAATCGAGGCGCCAGCTCCTGTCCGCTCGCTCTTCAGCCGGGAGGGCCGGGAAGTGGTATGCCCAGGGGTCATGACTTCTCCCGTTGCTCTCATCACTGGTGGCTCGCGCGGCGTGGGCCGGAGTGTCTCCCTGCGGCTCGCCAAGGCGGGCTATGACATCGTCTCCACCTACCGGCGGGATGCGGACGCCGCCGCCGCGCTGACCAAGGAGATTGAAGCGCTCGGGCGGCGCTGCCGTGGCGTGGTGGCGGACCAGCTCGAGCCGGCCAGCCTCAATGGCGTGTTCGACACCATCCAGCAGGAGTTCGGCGGGCTGGATGTCTTCGTCGCCAACGCGGCCTCCACCGCCTTCGTGCCGCTGATGCAGATGAAGCTCCACCAGATGGACAAGACGTTCAACGTCACGGTGAAGAGCTTCGTGCTCGGCGTGCAGCGCGCCGTGCCGCTCATGGAGGGCCGCAAGGGCCGCATCGTCGCCGTGTCCGGCATGGACTCGCGCATGCCGCTGCCCTTCCACGGCTTCCTGGGCGCCATGAAGGGCTCCATGGAGATCCTGGTGAAGTACTTCGCCGCGGAGCTCGCTGGCACGGGCATCCGCGTCAACGCCGTGAACCCGGGCTACATCGACACCGACTCCAGCCGCTTCTACATGGGCGAGGCCTGGGATGCGCTGGAGGCCCGCGTGAAGGACACCGTTCCCGTGGGCCGCATCTCCAGCCCGGACGAGATCGCCGCCCCCATCGAGTGGCTGTGTTCCGAGGCCTCCAGCTACATCAACGGGCAGACGATCGTCATCGATGGGGGGCTCGAGGCGAACTATGGGATGAACCTCGCGGCCCAGTTCGGCCAAGGGTCACGGTGACAGGGGGGCGCTTCCGCGTCACATCCGGGCGCGGGCGGCTCTTTCGATCATGGTGAAGTACCGCGTCACAATCGCGTACGGGCTCTTCTTCCTGCTCACGGCACCGGTGTGCACGGTGCTGGGAGTGCTGTTGTGGCTCGTGACGCTGCCATTCGATCGGCACCGGGCCCTGCTGCACACCTTCGTGTGCGCCTGGTGCCACTTCTTCTACCTGCGCGCGTGGCCCGGCTGGCGCGTGCGCGTGGAGGGGCGCGAGCGGCTGCCTCCCGGCCCGGCCGTCATCGTCGCCAACCACCAGTCCGCGATGGACATCGTGGCGGCCATGGGCCTGTCCCACCCGTTCAAGTTCGTCGCCAAGTCCTCCCTCTTCACGCTGCCCATGGTGGGCTGGCTGATGACGCTGATGCGCTACGTGCCCGTGGTGCGCGGGCATGTGCACGCCATGGATCGGATGCTGGAGGACTGCCGCAAGTGGCTTCACCGCGGGGTGGCGGTGTTCATCTTCCCCGAGGGGACCTACGCCCCCACGCGCCAGCCGCTGCCCTTCAAGCGAGGCGCGTTCCGGCTCGCGATCGACGAGAAGGTGCCCGTGGTCCCGGTGGTGCTGGAGGGCACCACGGGCATCCTGGAGGGCGATGGGCCGCAGATGCATGCGCGGGCCTCGGTGCGCGTGCGCGTGCTGCCGCCGCTGCCTCCCGAGTCACTCGGAAGTGACGCGGTGGAGCTTGCCGCCCGCGTTCGCGCGCTCTATTTCGAGGCGCTCGGCCTGCCGCCCCTGCCCGCGGACCCAGGACAGGAGAGAGCTTCCGAGTGCGCTTGAGGGAAGTGCTGGCGGCGTGTGCTCGCCAACCGAACGTCCAGGCGGTCACGTCGGACGGTTGGCTCGCGGTGCGCTGGGGCTCGTGGTGCCCACAGAGCTCGTAGGGTCCTGGAGCGAGCACCACCCGGCATATCCTCCTCTGCCGGGTGGCGGCCCCCTAACCTGCTCCCCTGTTCACACAAAGGGGGGGCATCATGCTCTGGCGAATTCTCTGGAAGGCCGAAGCGCTGTTCCTTGCCCTGTTGGTTGGGTGCTCTACCGCCCGGCCAATGATTCAGGTGGACTCGGGAGCAGAGGGAGAAACGCTGATCTACATCCCCCGCGCTGCGACAGCGGGGCCGGTGGAGGTGACACCGGAGCAAGTCACCGAGGCGATCCGAAGAATGGCGCGCGAGGTGCGCCTGACGGGTTCACCCCGGCAGACCGTGGAACGACTGTTTCAACTGGACGCGCTCTATGGGGATTACCTCTACCTGCTGCGAGAGCGAAAGCTCGTCCCGCTGGAGTCGGGCGTGCCCCTGGAAGGAGCGTTGACGGAGGGGGAACAGAAACTCGTCAGCCGTTACAAGGCATGGTGTCACAGTACCCAGGGTGTGGAGGGCGATTGCCTGGGCGCGCTCGTGGGGGGCAAGTACCTGGACATGCAAGGCCGGTACATGCTGGCCATGGCCTTGAGTAAGAGCCCCGTTCTGGAGGAGTTCCAGAAGGCGCTCGGTGACATGGTGAGCATGCGGGCCGTCCTGCAAGCAGCCATTGGGACTGTCGTCACGCTGCTCGTCTTGCTCGCGATGCCCGAGCCCGTGACCAAGTTTGTGGCCGCGTGGGCGACTGCGGCGCTCGTGCTCTGGGTTGGCGCCTTCACGCTCTACAACCTCGTGAAAGGGTGGTTCGAGTTGATGGAGGAAATGAAGACCGCCACCACCTTCGAGGAGATCCGCGAAGCGGGCGAGAAGTTCGGTCGGCTGTTCTCGCGTGAAGCGGCGCAAGCCTTCGCCATGATCGTGATGGCGCTGCTCACGCACACGGCGAAAGGGTTCGCGCAACAGGTGGCGACGCTGCCCGGATCGGCGCAAGTGTCGCTCCATGCGGCGGAGCAGGAAGGAGCCCTGCTGTCCGAGGTGGGCGCGGTGGAGTCGGTGGCTGTGACGGAGGACGGCTTCCGCGTGGCGCTGGCCCCCGGCGCGGTGGCGATGGCAGTGCGCACCGGGAGCGGCACCCGCGCGCAGAAGCACCACATCGGAACGATCGCTAACAGGAAGTCCGCGTTGCGCGGCGGCCCCTGGACTCCCTTGCTCGAGGAGCTTTTCGCCAAGGCTGGGATGCGGTTGAAGGACCCTGAAAACATCGTGTCCGTCGAGGGGCACCAGGGGCCTCACCCGCAGCGGTACCATGAGATCATCTACGAGCGCATAGACGAGGCGCTCGCAGAGTGCCGCACCATCGCGGAATGCCGAGCGAATCTGACGGACGCTCTCAGAAAATTGGCTCGCGAGATCACGACACCGGGCACGGAACTAAACCGCCTCGTCACCGAGGGGAAATGACGCTAGATGGCCCCCATGGTTCAGCGCTTCTTCAGGCTTGCCGACGACGTTTACATCCCCCGTCGCTGGTACTTGGCCACACCCTGCGATAGCCAGGGCGTCAAGGTGCATGACTGGGACTTCAAGAGAGGAGCACCGGTGCACGTGGACGGGCGATTGAGAATCCCCGTCAAGATCGCGGGAAGATCACTGGACTTCTGCGAGGCGGGAGTGCGGATTCCCGTTGTTCACATCAAGATCGCTACCATGCTGGTGGAACGGGCTCGCAGCGATGTGCAGCTTATTCCCGCTGACATTGAGGGCCATCCAGATCAGTACCTCGTCCTTGTGGCAACGCGCCTGATCCGCTGCATCGACGAGAAAGCCTCCAAGGTGCAGTTCTGGACCCCAGAAGATGGAGCGCCCGACAAGGTGGGGAAGTATTGGGCTGTAGATGATCTCCACATCGACAAGGCGCTGGTAGGAGACGCCAAGGTGTTCCGTCCCGAGGGGTGGTCAGGCACGCTGATCGTTGCCGAGGAAATCAAGGACGCTCTCGAGGGCATGGGCGCTATCGGCCCGAGATTCACGGAGGTCTAGCCACTTCCTGCCGCAGTGGCCCGAACCTCGACGCGCGGCGCATGCGGCGCATGGTGAGCGTCCAGGCTGGACACGTCGGTGTTTCGTGCTCCACGGCGGGGCGGCGAGAAATGGCGCGCGAAATGGCCGGCACCATGGCACGCGGAATGGCAGCCGCCATCGCGCCGCGCGAAACGCTCGATCCAGTTTCAGCGCGCCGCCCAGCGCTGGGTGCGGCGCGAGGTCTCCTCCAGCGTGTGGGCCAGCATGAGCGCGGGGCCGACGAACTCCTCCAGCTCTTCCGCCGTCGAGGGCACGTGGCGGCGCTCGGCGTGGATCCAGCCATCGCGGATGTGGAAGGTCTGGTACTGGTTCACCATCTCGTAGAGGTGCTCCTGGACGGCCATGTGGCGCAGCACGGCGCTCAGGGCGGGAGAGAGGTTCTCCATCTCGAAGAACTTGTCGAAGTCGGCGTCGCCAATCCTCTCGTCTTTCTTGCCGAGGAAGTGGAGTACCTTGTCGCCGAGGCTCTCGAGCGCCAGGGAGAACTCGGGCGGCAGCGCGTCGGGCACCGAGAGGGAGAGCACCGTGACGGTGTACCGGTGCTTGCTGTGGCCGCGCCGCGCGGTCTCGATCACGAGCGGGTAGTCCTCGTAGGAGCCTTCGATCCGGAAACCGGTGGCCAGCATGCCGTGGTTGTGGGCGAACTCGGCCCAGGCCGCGCGGCTCGCCTTCTTGATTTTCCAGAGGGCGTAGGCCGAGACGGCCAGGAACGGCACGAGGAGGACGAGTACCACCAGGGGCAGGAGCGCGAGGCTCATGGCCGCGATTGTGCCTGGAGGGCTGGGGACCCGGAAGCGACGCGGTGCATGGTGCCTGCTTGGTTGGCCATCCCCGCATGTGGGATCGCCGCGCTCCACCTGGGAGGGAGGGCGACCTGCGGAAGTGGCCGGAATTACTGATGGATTTGTGAATGTCAGACCGGGCGTGTAAGCGAGCCCCCTCTCGGTGCTTGGACCGGGTGGCTGGAGTGTTGGAGGCTGCGCGCGCGGCCGTGGAGGGGTGGTAACCGGATGCGTCTGTTGCATACGTCGGACTGGCACCTGGGGCATACGCTGTACGACGTCTCCCGGGAGGCGGAGCATGCCGCCTTCCTGGACTGGCTCCTCGTCACCCTCGAGGCCCAGAGCGTCGATGCGCTCCTGGTGGCCGGAGACATCTTCGACACCGCCAACCCCAGCGCCGAGGCGCAGGCGGCCTGGTACCACTTCATTGCTCGGGCTCGCGGCAAGCTGCCGGGGCTGGAGGTCGTCGTCATCGGCGGCAACCATGACTCGGCGGCGCGCCTGGATGCGCCGGACCCGCTCTTCGCCGCCCTCAAGGTGCGCGTGGTGGGTGGGTTGCCTCGGGCTCGCGGGACGCTCGACTTCGAGCGGCTGCTCGTGCCGCTCCATGACTCGCGCGGCAAGGTGAAGGCCTGGGTGGCCGCCGTGCCGTATCTGCGGCCCGCGGACCTGCCCCTGGTGCGGACCGAGGGAGACCGGCTCGTCGATGGCGTGCGCGAGGTGTATGGCCTGACGCTGGAGGCCGCTCGACGGCTCCGGCAGGCCGGACAGGCCCTGGTCGCCATGGGCCATTGCTACATGGTCGGCACCGAGGTTTCGCTCCTCAGCGAGCGGAAGATCCTCGGCGGCAACCAGCACGCGCTCCCCGTGGACCTGTTCCCCGAGGATGTGGCGTATGCGGCCCTGGGGCACCTGCACAAGGCGCAGCGCGTGGGCGGGCGCGAGGGCGTGCGCTACAGCGGCTCGCCCATCCCGCTCTCCTTGAGCGAGGCGCACTACCGCCATCAGGTGCTGCTGGTGGAGCTTGAAGGCGAGGCGCTGGGCTCGGTGCGGCCGCTGTCCGTGCCTCGCACCGCGGACATGCTCCGCGTGCCCGAGCGGGACGCCGCGCCCCTCGAGGACGTGCTGGCGAAGCTGGCCGAGCTGCCCGAGCTGGACAAGGACACCCCCGAGCAGGCTCGGCCCTATCTGGAAGTCTGCGTGTCGCTGCCTCGGCCCGAGCCCTCGCTGCGGCGCAAGGTGGAGGCGGTCCTGGAGGGCAAGGCGGCTCGGCTGGTGAAGCTGACGCCCTCGTACACGGGCACGGGGCTGGTGCTCGCGGAGACCCAAGCGGGCCTCTCCCTGCGCGATCGCACCCCCGAGGATGTCTTCAAGGCTCGCTACGCCCGCGACTACCAGGAGCCCATGGCCCCGGAGCTGCTCGAGGCCTTCCACACGCTGCTCACCCAGGTGCAGGAGGATGCCTCGTGAAGATCCTCGCCATTCGCGGCCGCAACCTGACGAGCCTCGCCGGCGACTTCGCGCTGGAGCTGGATCAGGCGCCGCTCGACAAGCTGGGCCTGTTCGCCATCACCGGTGCCACCGGCGCGGGCAAGAGCACGCTGCTGGATGCCATGTGTCTGGCGCTCTTCGATCGCACGCCGCGGCTCAATGGGCGCGGGGGCGTGCCGGTGGGACGCGACGGCGAGGAGGTGGATGACCGGCTGCTGTCCCATGACGTGCGCGGCGTGCTGCGGCGCGGGGCCGCCGAGGGCCATGCCGAGGTGGACTTTCTCGGCAAGGATGGGCGGCGCTACCGCTCCCGGTGGTCCGTCTGGCGGGCGCGCAACAAGGCGGAGGGGCGCTTCCGGCCGCAGGAGCTGAGCCTCACGGATGTGGCCAGCGGGCAGACCTTCGGGCGCACCAAGTCCGAGGTGCTCGAGGCCGTCGAGCAGCGGCTGGGGCTGTCGTTTGATCAGTTCCGTCGCTCGGCGCTGCTGGCCCAGGGCGAGTTCGCCGCGTTCCTGCGCGCGGACGCCAGCGAGCGCGCCGAGCTGCTGGAGCGCATGACGGGGACGGAGATCTACAGCCAGCTCTCCATGGCCGCGCACGAGCGCCACAAGGCCGAGCAGGCCCAGGTGGAGAAGATGGAGGCCGGGCTGGCGGCCATCTCCCGCCTGTCCGACGAGGAGCGCGGGGCGGTGGAGCGGGCGCTCGCGGACGAGGAGGCGGCTCGCGCCAAGGCGGAGGGAGCGCTGACAGAGGCTTCAGCCGCGGCGGAGTGGTATGCGGCTCGGGCCCGGCTCGTGGAGTCCGAGCGTGAGGCCGCGACAGCCCAGGCTCGGGCGGCGGAGGCGGTGGAGGCGGCGGCGCCTCGGGAGGCCATGCTGGGCCGTGTGCGCGCGGCGGAGGCCTTTCGTGCTCCGGTGGCCGCGGTCGAGGTTGCTGAGCGCGCGTTGACGGAGGCGTCGGCGGCCCAGGCGGCTCGGGCGGCCGAGGCGGAGAAGGCGCTCGCGGCCTCGGGCGCGCGGGGAGCGGAGTCGCTGCAGGCGGAGTCCTCTCGCGCGGCGGCGCAGGCGGCAGAGGATTCCGCAGGGCCGGCGCTGGCCGAGGCGGATCGGCTGGACGCGCAGGTCGCCGTGGAGCGGCGCGAGGCCCAGGAGGCTGCACAGCGGGCGGAGTCCTCTCGCGCGGCCGAGGCCCAGGCGGCTTCGGTGCTCGCGGGCATTGTCGGCGAGGAGACGGCGGCTCGCACGGCGGCGGAGGCGGCTCAGAAGTGGCTGGCGGACCATTCCCGTATGGAGGCGCTCGCGCGAGAGTGGCCTCGCTGGGAGGCGGAGCTTGTCCGCTATGAGCGCGCGGCTTTGAGTGAGCAGCAGGCACGGGCCATGTCGGCCCGGCTTGGCAAGGATGGGGTGCGGCTGCGTGAGGCCGCGGAGCTGAAGCGGCAGGAGCGGCAGGTCGCCGCCGAGGCCACGGAGACGGCTCAGGCCACAGCCACTCACGCCGAGGCTGCGGTCGGCGAGGACGCGGGCTCGGCTCGGCGCGTCCTGCGGGACTCTCTGCTAGCGCGTCAGGAGGCGTTGCGGGCGCTGGGCATGGCTCGTGACGGAGCTGTCGCGGAAGCGTCGGCGGAGCAGGAGTCCAGCGCGGACGCGGAGGCCGCGAAGCGTGAGGCGGAGAGCGCGGCGGTCGAGGCGCATGAGGCCGCAGCCCTCCGGTTGGAGCTGGAAGCGAGGTTGAAGGAGGCTCAGCGGGCGCTGGCTCAAGCCCAGGCGGCGCAGGGGCTGAGCTCACACCGCGCGGCACTTCGAGACGGAGAGCCTTGCCCGCTCTGCGGAGCAACGGAGCACCCCTATGGCCGTGCCGAGGCCGTGCTCGAAGGGCTCGTCGTCGATGCTTCCTCGCGTGTCGAGGCGCTGGAAGCGGAGCGCACGGCCACGGCTCGGAAGGAAGCGGCGGCGCTCGCACGGCAGCAGGCGGCCCGTCCCCAGCAGGAGCAGGCGGAGGCTCGGCGGAGCGCCGCGGCGGCTCGGCGCGCGGGACACCGCGAGGACTGGGCGAAGGCACGTGCTCGCCTTCAGCAGCCACTGCCCCCCGAGCAAGCGGAGGACGCGGGAGCGCGAGGCTGGCTCGAAGAGGCCCTGAAGGAGACCCAGGCCCGGCTTGCCACGGTACGGGCCGAGGAAGAGGCCGCGGAGGGTAGGGCTCGCACGGCGCGGGAGGCTCGGGCCGCGCTGGAGTCCTGTCGCTCGCGGCTGGAGGCGGCGGTCGAGGCGCTGCGGCGCGCGGAGGAGTCGCTCTCGCAAGCCGAGCAATCCGCTCAGCAAGCCGAGCGCGACGCGGAGCAGGCGGCGGAGGCTCGGCGGCAGGTGCTCGTGGATCTGGCGGGGGCCTTCGCGGGCTCGAAGGAGTGGGAGGCGCGGCTCGCGGCGGATCCCGCGGACTTCCGAAAGCGCTGCGCGGTCAAGGTGTCCGAGTGGAATGCCCGCGAGGAGGCACTGAAGGCGGCCCAGGCCCGCGAGGTCGAGGCCCGAGGCAACCGCGCCGCCGCCGAGGCTCGCAAGGAAGCCCAGCGCGAGGCCGCCGAGGAACAGGCTCGTGTCTGGAAGCGCGCGGACGAGGCGCTCCAGGCAACGCTGGCCGCCCGAGCGAAGGTGCTCGAAGGCCGCGCCACCGAGCAGGTCCGCACGGCCCTGCGAGCCGCCGTGGAAGCGGCCACCCAGGGCTACGAGAAGGCTCGGGCCGCCGCGGAGTCCGCGAGCCGGGCCGCCGCCGTGGCCACCGCGCGCTCCGAGGAAGCCGCCAAGGCACGTGCCTCGGCCGTGGAGGCTCGGGGGCAGGCCCAGGCGTCGCTCGCGGCGCTGCTGGAAGGCCAAGGCGTGACGCTGGAGGAGGTTCGCCAGCTGCTCGCGCACGATGCCGCCTGGTGTGAGGCGGAGGCCCGTGCGTTGGCGGAGCTGCACGAAGCGCTCTCGAAGGCCCGGACGGTGCTCGACGAGCGCAAGGCCTGGCGCGCCAAACATGAGGCCTCGGGTCCGCCGACCCTGCCCGAGCCCGACGTGGCAGCCGCCTGCGCTCGTGCTCGCACCGAGGTAGAGGCCCGTCGCGCCGCAGCGGCCCGCTCGAAGGCCCGGCTCGATCAGGACGATGAGGCCCGCAGCCGCTACGGCGCGGAGGCCCAGGCCCTGGAGGACCGGCGCCGAGCCGCCGAGGTGTGGAAGACGCTCCAAGAGCTGATCGGCTCCTCGGACGGCAAGAAGTTCAAGGTCTTCGCCCAGAGCCTCACCCTGGACGCGCTGCTGCTGCACGCCAACGCCCACCTGCAGGAGCTGGCCCGGCGCTACCGGCTCATGCGCGTGCCCGGCTACGATCTGGATCTCCAGGTGGTGGATCAGGACATGGGCGACGAGATGCGCAGCCTGGCCAGCCTCTCCGGCGGCGAGTCCTTCCTCGTCTCGCTGGCGCTGGCGCTCGGGCTGGCCTCGCTCTCGTCCGAGACCACGCAGGTGGAGACGCTCTTCATCGACGAGGGCTTCGGCACGCTGGATCCAGAGACGCTGGAGGTGGCGCTGGCCACGCTCGACGCGCTCCAGGCCACGGGCCGCCAGGTGGGCATCATCTCCCACGTGTCCGGGCTGGCCGAGCGCATCGGCGTGCAGGTGCGCGTGGTGAAGCAGGGCGGGGGACGCAGCCGCCTCGTCGTGCAGGTGGAGGGCGGGCTCGCCGAGCTGCCGCCGCCACCGGCCCCGGGCTCGGGCTCCGGACAGAAGGTGGCGTGAGGCCTATCCGGCCAGGCTCGCCAGGTACCGGTCCAGCGTCTCCGCGAAGGAGGGGTCATCGCTGAGGAACGCGAGCCCCACGCCTCCCTTGTACGGATCATCCACCACGTGCACCACCAGGGCGTCTCCCTGGAGCCGGTCCCCGTTGGGCAGCCTCACGTCCACCCGGACGATGGCGTCCATCGGCGGCCGGTGGGCCGTGCGCACGAAGAGGCCCCCGTTGGAGATGTTCGTCGCGTGCTCGCGCACGAAGTCCAGCTCCGTGCGGAACTCCATCTCCAGGTTGACCGGGAAGCGCTTGTAGCGGCGCAGCTCCGGGCCCGAGGGCGCGGCCAGATCCTCGGGCTGCTCCTGGGGCTGCTCCTGAGGCTGGAGCTGCTCGTCCTCCTCCTCGACGGCCTCCAGCGGCTCGATGGGCTCGCCCTCGTCCTCGGGCTCGACGGTCTCCAGCGGCTCGATGGGCTCATCTCCCCCTTCGGGCGACAGGGGCTCGTCGGCCAGGGCCTCGTCCTGGGCCGGGGCTGGAGCGGCCACCGGGCTGGGACCGCCGGGGGGGACGGCCGGGGCGGGCCGGTTGGCGTGCGGCAGGCCCTGCGGAGGCGCGAGCGGCTTCAGCCCGCGGGCGGTGATGCCCTCCAGGTGCTCCTTGAGGGTGCTGGCCGCGCTCCAGTAGTTCTCGGCGGTGATGACGTTGCCGGAGAAGGCGGCGGCGCGGAAGGCATCGCGCTCGGACTTGGGCAGCTTCCACAGCTCCACCAGCGTGCCCTTGCTGGCCTTGATCTCCCACGCGAAACGGTCCATCTCGAGCCGCGGGAAGTCGGACATCTCCAACTTCAGCTCGAGGTTCGCCTCGTTCTCGCGCAACGCGATGATGATCTCGACGGGCTGCGTGGAGGGCAGCAGCTCATCGATGGCTTCCACGATCCCGGCCACATGGCCCGGGATGGCGGAGGCGTTCCACAAAGCTGCGAGACTGAAGGTAGCCACGGCCAGAGAACATACCCGAGCCGATGGATACCTCCACATATCAGCGCGGTTAAGTAATCCCACCTTGTTGGAGAGTAGGCGACAGGCCCGCATCGCAGGGCTGTAGCACCTGCTCCCGGCCGACAGCGGCCCGTTACCGAGCGGGGCGCAGGCCGGCCGGCGGGGCGTCCAGGCGGAAGACGGGGTAGAGGTTGAACCGGGCGTCGTAGGTGGGGTGGCGCTCGTAGAAGAAGCGCAGCCGGGCGCGGGGATCCGCCGCGAAGGCTGGATCCTTCAGCCGTGCCTCCCAGGCGGCCTTCACCGCGGCGTCCTTGGCGAGCAGCTCGCGGGCATACGGCTCCAGCACATAGGTCTCGATGTACTCCTTCTGCTCGAAGTGCGGGTTGAAGAAACCCCAAGTGACGAGCGAGTCCGGGCCCATGGGCTCCAGCAGGTGGGCGAGCAGTGCGACTCCAGGCTGAGCCACCGGCACGTAGAGCGAGCCCGCCGGGAGCGCCTGGGTCTCCCGCTTCCACGCGCCCTGGACGGTGAGGGTCTGGTGGCCCTCGTAGGACTGGGGCGAGAACTTCGCCTCGGTGGAGCGGAACGCCTCCACCTCCGCGGCGGGCACTTCCTTCTCCAGCTTCTGGTAGCGCAGGCCGTGGGCGCGCAGCTTGGCCTCCATCCACGCCGCGTGGGCCGCGGGCACCAGGTAGCCGCCCTTTGGCAGCGGGATGGTGAGCTTGGGGCGCACCTCGTCGAAGAGCGGCACCTTCCACACCTGCGGCTTCGTCTCGTCGTACCGGACCACCTTCTCGTTGGAGATGGGCGAGGGCTCGAAGCTATAGGCGTAGCCGCGGAAGTCGATCAGGTGGCTCTTGTCGGTGTGATCCCAGGTAAGCGTCGCCTCCCGCACCTGCCCGGCCTCGGCCGCCGCGTCCGCCGCCTTCACCGCGGCCTGCATGGCGGCGCCGTTGGCGGCCACGAACTTCAGCGAGTTCTCCAGCACGTTGCGCGTGCTCTTCACGCGGTGGGCGTAGGGCTTCCACGAGTGCGTCTCCACCAGCATCCCGAAGCGGCCGTTCACCGCCCAGTACGTCTGGCTGAAGCGCGGGGGAGCGACGCCCTCGGCGAAGCCGGAGGCCGGATCATCCTCCTTGATGAAGGACGGGTAGAAGGTGACGGGCAGATACCCCTCGGACTGCAGCCCCGTCACGAGCGCCTCTTGCAGCTTCGCGCCTTGGGCGCGCAGGGGCTCGGGGCCGCTGCGCAGCGGCTCGAGGGTGAGGGAGATGTCGTGCTCGAACTTGGCGCCGTCGGTGACGTGGAGATCGATGTAGAAGAGCGGGTTCCACGCGTGGAGGAAGGTGAGCATGGCCACCATCTCCGGGGCATCCGCCTTCACGTAGTCACGGTTGAGGTTGAGGTTCTGCGCGGTGACGCGCCAGCCCATCTCCTCGGGGCCCACCTGGTTGGGGCGGTTGTTGGGGCCGAAGCGCTCGTGGCCGTCGATGTTGAAGACGGGGACGAACACGGCCGTCACCTGCCCGAGCACCCCCGGTAGCGCCTTGCCCGCGAGCACATCCCTCAGCAGCCAGAAGCCGGCGTCCTTGCCGTCAATCTCTCCGGCGTGGATGCCGCCCTGGAAGAAGACGACGGGGCGGCCCTTCTTCGCGTTGGCGGCGGGGGTGAGGGTGCCGTCCGTGCTGACCACCAGCGCGAGCATGGGCCGGCCCTCGGGCGTGGTGCCGAACGTCTCGCAGCGCACCTTGCCCGGGAAGGCCTTGGGGAAGTCTCGGCAGAGGGCTTCCACCTCCGCGTAGCGGCCGGTGCGCGTCCAGTTGGAGCGCTCGGCGGTGGTGGTGAGGGGGGCCTGGGCCAGCAGCACGGCGAGCAGGGAGGGCAGGAGCATGGGGTCTCCCAAACCATACCTGCCCGGTGGGCTCAACCCTGACGAACAGGCAGGCTCTGGCCCACGGCGAGCACGTGGAGCTTCTCGCGTGGCCACTGGCGGCGGGTCCACTCCTTGTCCAGGCGCTGGGGCGGCTCGTCGAGCGGCTCGTCGGTCAGCTTGAAGGTGCCCCAGTGCATGGCGAGGAAGCGCGCGGCGCCCAGGTCCTCGAAGGCCTGCACGGCCTCCTCCGGGTTCATGTGCTGCTTGCTCATGAACCACGCGGGATCATACGCGCCGATGGGGAGCATGGCCGCGTCGATGCCCGGGTAGCGGCGGCCGATCTCCTTGAAGCCGTCGAAGTAGGCGGTGTCGCCCGAGTGGTAGAGCCGGGCGCTGGAGCCCTCGATGACGAAGCCGCCCCAGAGCATCTGGTTGGCATCCCCGAGCCCGCGGCTGCTCCAGTGCTGCGAGGGGACGTAGTGCACGGTGACGGGGCCCACCTTCGTGGAGCCCCACCAGTCCAGCTCGGTGCAGGGCAGCTTGGGGCCGCGGAAGAGCTTCGCGTGTCCCAGGCCGGTGACGATGGGCGCACGGGCGGCCACCAGCGAGGGCATGTCCAGGTGATCGTAGTGGTTGTGCGAGACGAGGCTGGCGGAGATGGGCGGCAGCTTCTCCAGCGGAACACCGGGCGGCACGTTGCGGCGGATGACGACGTTGATGGCGTCGCGGAGCACCGGATCAATGAGCAGGGACACGCCGTCGAGCTGCACCAGCCAGCTCGCATGGCCGAGCCAGGTGAGGCGCGCGCCCTCGCCCGGCGCGGGGGGAGTGGCCAGGGCCTTGAGGTCCGGCTCGACGCGGGGCATGGGGGCCCGGCCTGGAGACTTGCGCCGACGGCCGGCGAGCTTGTCCGCCACCGCCCACTTGAGGACGTTGTTGAACGCCTGCGGTCCACTGCCGTCGAGGTTCTTGAAGCGCGGTGCCATGAGGACTTTCTCCTGGGGCACTGGGGCCCGTGACGGGGTTCATGCTCAGTCAGCGCCCATTCGCGCAAGGGGGGCCTGCCGGCTCGGACGAGGAGTGAGACCCTGGAGGTGGGGGCTGGATCTCCCACCTTCACCCCCGCGAAAATCGTCCCACCTACCTGAAATGTTCGCTGGAGATTCTCCCCAGGTGAGGTAGTCACGCCCCCGCCACGGGAGGGCTCGTGCCTGCCACGGCCCTCCCTCGTTTCCCGAGCCCGCCTCGGCGGGCGACCAGGAGGCTGAATGCTCCAGAAGTTGATGCCCAAGTCCGACGAGTTCTTCGACGACTTCGACGCCCAGTGCGCCGCCACCGTGGAGGGCACGAAGATGCTCCACGCCCTGCTCAGCGACTACCGGGATGTGGCCGCCAAGGTGCAGGCGCTCAAGGACGTGGAGCACAAGGGCGACGAGGTGGCGCACACCTCGTTCAACCGCCTGCACAAGCAGTTCATCACCCCGTTCGATCGCACGCAGATCCACTCGCTGCTGTCGCGCATTGACGACGTGCTGGACTTCACCAACGCGGCGGCCTCGCGGCTGCACTACTACGAGATCCAATCCAGCCTGCCGGACGCCACGGAGCTGGCTCGCATCCTGGTGCTCAGCGCCGAGAAGGTCCGCGAGGTGGTGGCGGCGCTGCGGCATATCAAGCAGCCCGAGCAGATCCTCGCCGGCTGCAAGGAGATCAAGAAGCTGGAGAGCCAGGCGGACGAGGTGCTGCGCGCCGGCGTGGGCCGGCTCTTCAAGAGCGGCGTGGATCCCCTCACCATCATCAAGTGGAAGGAGATCTACGACATGATCGAGACCGCCACCGACAAGTGTCTCGGCGTCGCGCACGTCATCGAGGGCGTGGTCCTGGAGCACTCCTGAGATGCTGCTCACGGCTGTCATCGTCATCGTCGCGGTCGCGCTCATCTTCGACTTCATCAACGGCTTCCACGACGCGGCCAACTCCATTGCCACGGTGGTGTCCACGCGCGTGCTGTCGCCGAACCTGGCGGTGGCCTGGGCGGCCTTCTTCAACTTCATCGCGGCGTTCGGCGGCGGGGTGAAGGTGGCCAACACCATGGGCAAGGGCATCATCAACTTCGACATGCTGCGCGCCCAGGGCCCCACCGCGGTGCTGGTGGTCATCTTCTGCGCCCTGATGGGCGCTATCTCTTGGAACCTGCTGACGTGGTGGTGGGGGCTGCCCTCCTCCTCGTCCCACGCGCTGGCCGGAGGGATGATCGGCGCCACGCTGCCGGTGCTCGGCTTCCAGGGGCTGGTGGGGGCGGGCATCGCGAAGGTCGCCGCCTTCATCGTCCTGTCGCCCGTCATCGGGCTGGTGCTCGGCACGCTGATGATGCTGGCGAGCACCTGGGCGGTGCACCGTCAGACGCCGCTGAAGGTGGACACGTGGTTCCGGCGGCTCCAGCTGCTGTCCTCGGGGATCTTCTCCTTCAGCCACGGCACCAATGACGCGCAGAAGGTGATGGGCATCATCGCCGTGGTGCTCTTCGGCACCATCTGGAAGGACCAGGAGTTCCACATCCAGTGGTGGATGATCCTCTCCTGCCACGCGGCCATCGGCCTGGGCACCTTCTTCGGGGGCTGGCGCATCATCAAGACCATGGGCCACAGCCTCACGAAGCTGGCGCCCATCGGCGGCTTCAGCGCGGAGACGGGCGGCGGCGTCACCATCATCGCCCTGGCCAAGCTGGGCATCCCCGTGTCCACCACCCACACCATCACGGGCGCCATCGTCGGTGTGGGCTCCACCAAGGGCTGGCGCGCGGTGAAGTGGGGGGTGGCCGGCCGCATCATCTGGGCCTGGGTGTTCACCATCCCCGCCGCCGCCGCGGTGTCCCTCATCGTCTACGCCATCGTCTCGGGAGTGATGCGGCTGGTGGGGTAGGCCGTCCGCCTCGAGCCTCCCGGGCGAGCGCGCTCAAATGGAACGGGGAGCACCCGGTGACTCCGAGTGCTCCCCGTCTCATTTCAAGCGATGTCCTTCAGCCGGAGCGGGACCCTCATCAGGCCCCAGCTCCCTCCGAGCCGTGGCTCAGGCCGGCTTGAGGGCGTCCTTCGGGACCATGATGACCACGGACTTGCAGTCGCCGTAGACGATGCCCGGCATGTCCGCGTAGTTGTGCGTGGTGTTGCCGTGGTTGCGCACGATGCCCATGTCGTTGCCGTGCGAGCCGCCGCTCCAGCCCCAGCCCGTGCGGGACTGGAAGATGATGGCGCCGCTGGGCACCTTGCCCTCGGAGGCCAGCTTCCGGTACTGCGAGGCCGAGACGACGTTGGCGGTGGCGTTGCCGTAGGGGCTGTGGATGGCCTCCTTGTGCGAGCCGGGGAACGGCACCGACGCCCAGCCGCCGTTGCGCAGCATCTGCGCCATGCCGCCGCGGGGGTTGTTCGGGTCCGAGCCCGTGGCCACCGGGGTGTGCGGCACGCCCAGCCGCTTCATGTTGTTGAGCGTGGTCAGCACGCAGTAGCCGGTGGGGCCGTTGTTCAGGTGCGAGGTGGCCAGCTTGTGGAGGATGGGGTTGTTGGTGTCGATGCGGTAGTTGCCCACCACCGTGCCGGCCTTGGCCGCCTTCTCCATGGCCGCCAGCGTCTTCGGGCCCACCGAGCCCGCCGAGTCAGTGCCCACGTGGTGCTGGTGCTGGAACTCCGACACCGCCTTCTTGGTGGCCGGGCCGAACTGGCCGTCCGTGTCAATGCCCAGCAGCTTCTGCACGTGCTTCACCGAGCCACCCTCCATGCCCTCATGGAGGTGCGCCTTGCCCGACTTCACGTCCGCCAGCGCGGGCGCCGGCTTGTACTTCGAGCCAGGCTCGAAGTGATCGCCGCCCGTGGTGGGCTTGGGCGCCGGCTTGCTGTGCTGCTCGAGCGCCTTCTGGAGCGCCGCGTGCGTCTTCGGGCCGGCCACGCCGTCCGCCGTCAGGTGGTGCTTGCTCTGGAAGGACTTCACCGCGTGCTCGGTCTTGGGGCCGAACTCGCCGTCCGCCTTGCCCACGCTGAAGCCCAGCTTGTTGAGCTGGTTCTGCAGCGTCTTCACCGCCGCGCCGCTGCTGCCCTCCTTGAGCGTCGGAGCGCTGGCGTGCGAGGTGCCCGTGCTGGGCTTCGTGCCCCCGGTGCCGGAGGAGCCGGAAGAGCCGGAGGTGCCCGTGGCGCCGCCGAAGTGCGGGGCCAGATCCTGCGCGCGCGCCCACACGTCGTTGGAGTAGTCATTGCCCGTGGTGCCCACGTCCATGTTCTTGATGGTCTGGACGTTGCCGGCGCCGGAGTTGTACGCGGCCACCGCGCCGCGCAGCTGCTGCTCGGGCGGCCAGCTCGGGTGCGCCTTCTTCACCGCGTTCAGGTCCGCCTTGAGGATGCCGGCGGCCTGCTCGATGTGGGCCGTGCTGTGCGGGCCGCCCTCGAGCTTGTGGTAGCGCTTGTCCACCTGCATCAGGCCGTAGCCGTTGCCGTGGTCACCGAAGCCACGGCTGTCGAGCGCCGCGCCACCGCGCGACTCGCGGCTGGCGATGGCGGCCAGCAGGGCCGGCGGCAGGCCGTACTTCTTGCCCGCGGCGGCGAACTCGGGCGCGTACTTCTGGAGCCGGGCCCGGTCCGTCTCGGCCATCTTGTGCGAGGCGGCCACGCCGGCGTGCAGCCCGTCCTGGTGGGCGGTGACCTCGGAGGCGCCCGTGGGCTTGTACTTGGAGAGGATGGCGTTCGGGTTGGAGGCGGCGGCCGCGGTGGCATGGGGAGCCTGCGTGCGCCGCGTCTGGGTAACGGAAGTGGTCATGGCAGAAGGGTCCTTCGCGGGTTCTCTGGAAAACTCGGATAGACGAAAACCCGCAAGTGAGTTTTCTTGGTTATCGAGATCCGAGGAAGCGAAGTTGCTCCAGAAGACCCACATTCGGCGCGTGAATGCGCCAAGTCCTTGGAATGACTAATTCTTGTTGATGGCGAGCCAAGAGCCAATGGATCAAAAGAAGGGGCCTTCGGGCACGGTGTACCTCTGTCCAATGGATCCCGAGGTCCAGCAGGATCACCCGGGAGCATGCCCGAAGTGCGGCATGGCGCTGGAGCCTCGGACGGTGACGGTGGAGGAGGCGCCGGATCCCGAGCTGCTCAGCATGACGCGCCGGTTCTGGGTGTCCCTGGCGCTCACCCTTCCCGGGGTCATCCTGGGCATGTCGGACGTGCTGCCGGGCGAGCCGGTGCAGCGGTTGTTGTCTCCGGGCGCGATGGCGTGGGTGCAGCTGGTGCTGGCCTCGCCGGTGGTGCTGTGGGGCGGGTGGCCCTTCTTCCAGCGAGGCTGGGCGTCGGTGCGCAATCGCCACCTCAACATGTTCACGCTCATCGCGCTGGGCACGGGGGTGGCGTACCTCTTCAGCGTCTTCGCCACGCTCTTCCCTGGCGCGCTGCCACACGCCTTCACCGGCCACGGAGGCAACGTCCCCGTCTACTTCGAGGCCGCCGCGGCTATCACCACGCTGGTGCTCGTGGGACAGGTGCTGGAGCTGCGCGCGCGCCGAGCCACCTCCGGAGCGCTCCGGGCCCTGCTGAGCCTGGCGCCCACCACGGCGCGCCGCATCCGAGAGGGCGGGCACGAGGAGGACATTCCGCTGGCGCACATCCATCCGGGGGATCGGCTCCGGGTGCGCCCGGGCGAGAAGGTGCCGGTGGACGGCGTGGTGCTGGAGGGAGAGAGCGCGGTGGACGAGTCGATGGTGACCGGCGAGTCCCTCCCGGTGGAGAAGGCGCCCGGCGCGAAGGTTACAGGGGGCACCGTCAACGGCACGGGTAGCTTGATCATGCGAGCGGAGCGGGTAGGACGGGACACGCTGCTGGCGCGCATTGTCCAGCGGGTCAGCGAGGCGCAGCGCACGCGCGCTCCCATCCAGCGGCTGGCGGACAAGGTGTCGGCGATCTTCGTGCCCACGGTCATCGCGGTGGCGGTGCTGACGGCGCTCATCTGGGGCGTGTGGGGGCCGGAGCCGCGGCTGGCGTACGCGCTGGTGAACGCGGTAGCGGTGCTCATCATCGCCTGCCCGTGCGCGCTGGGGCTGGCCACGCCCATCTCGGTGGTGGTGGGCACGGGGCGAGGCGCGCAGGTGGGGGTGCTCATCCGGGACGCGGCGGCGCTCGAGCGGCTGGAGAAGGTGGACACGCTGGTGGTGGACAAGACGGGGACGCTTACGGAGGGCAAGCCACGGTTGGTGTCGGTGGTGTCGGCCCCGGGCTTCGAGGAGGCGCGCCTGCTGCGGCTGGCCGCGAGCCTGGAGCGTGGGAGCGAGCACCCGCTGGCCGCCGCCATCGTGGCTGGAGCCCAGGAGCGGGGCGGGGTGCTGGCGCCGGTGCAGGACTTCCGCTCGCTGACGGGTAAGGGCGTGACGGGGCGAGTGGAGGGAACCGCCGTGGCGCTGGGCAACGCGGCGCTGCTGTCGGCGCTGGAGGTGGAGGCCGGAGCGCTGGCCGAGCGGAGCGAAGCCCTGCGCCGCGAGGGACAGACGGTGGTCTTCGTGGTGGTGGAGGGAAAGCCCGCGGGGGTGATCGGCGTGGCGGACCCCATCAAGCGGTCCACGCCCGAGGCGCTCCAGCTGCTGCGCCGCGAGGGCCTGCGGGTGGTGATGCTCACGGGCGACAGCCGCACCACGGCGGAGGCGGTGGCGCGCAAGCTCGGCATCTCCGAGGTGGTGGCGGAGGTGCTCCCGGAGGCCAAGGGAGACGTGGTGAAGCAGCTTCAGGCCGAGGGCCGCGTGGTGGCGATGGCCGGGGATGGCGTCAACGACGCTCCGGCGCTCGCGCAGGCGGACGTGGGCATCGCCATGGGCACGGGGACGGACATCGCCATGGAGAGCGCGGGCGTGACGCTGGTGAAGGGCGATCTGCTCGGCATCGCGCGGGCCCGGAAGCTCAGCCAGGGCACACTGCACAACATCCGCCAGAACCTGTTCTTCGCCTTCGTCTACAATACACTCGGCGTGCCACTGGCGGCGGGGGCGCTCTACCCGGTGTTTGGGCTGCTGCTAAGCCCCATGTTCGCCAGCGCGGCGATGAGCCTGTCCTCCGTGTCGGTCATCTCCAACGCGCTGAGGCTGCGCCGGTTGCCGCTGTAGCGCTCCTTCAAGGACTCGAGGTCTCCGATGCGTTCCGCTCTGCTGATCCTCTCCTTCTGGGCGCTCCCGTGGGTTGCTGGAGCCCAGGCCTCTCAGGAGCCGCAGAGCTCCGAGCCTGCTCCCGCGGAGCCCTCCGCTCCGGCCATGGGCCACCACGAGCATGGCGCCATGGCTCACGAAGCGGCTCCTTCCTCCGAGCCGATGTCCATGAGCGGCATTCCGATGATGCGCAATGCCTCGGGCACGGCGTGGCAGCCCGACGCCTCGCCTCATGCCGGGCTCCACTGGAGCGCCGCCGGCTGGGACTTCATGTTCCATGGCCTGCTCTTCGGTGGATACGACTGGCAAAGCGGCTCGCGGGGGGGCCACGAGCCTGTCGGGATCGGGTGGTTGATGTTGATGGCCGACCACGACGTGGGCCCGGGGCGCTTCGGCGCGCGGGTGATGCTCAGCCCCGAGCCCTTCACCGCCCAGCACCACGGGGGCTATCCCCTGCTCTTGCAGACAGGGGAGACGTACCAGGGCGAGCCGCTGCATGACCGGCAGCACCCGCATGATCTCTTCATGGAGGTGGCCGCCACCTATACCCAGACACTCTCGAGGGACTGGGGCTTCCAGCTCTACGCCGCGCCCGCGGGCGAGCCCGCGCTCGGGCCCGTGGCCTTCCCGCACCGGCTGTCCGCCTCGTCGGATCCGCTGGCGGTGATCGGCCACCACTGGGAGGACTCGACGCATATCTCCTTTGGCGTGCTCACTGCTGGGCTCTTCACGCCCATGGCGAAGCTCGAGGCCTCCTGGTTCAACGGCCGCGAGCCTGACGAGAACCGCAAGGACTTCGATCTCCGGAAGCTGGACTCGTACTCGCTGCGGCTGAGCATCAATCCGGCTCACGAAGTCAGCGCGCAGCTGTCCTATGGCTACCTGCCCAGCCACGACGCGCTCCATCCCGATGAGCCTCTGCACCGCATGACGGCCTCCGCCATGTACCACCGGCCGTTCGGCTCCGACGGGCACTGGGCCACCACCGCGGTCTTGGGCCACAACGTCGAGGGCGACCACGGCGGCTCCAATGCGTTCCTGCTGGAGACGAACCTGGATCTCGATGGCCGCAACGTCGTCTTCGGCCGCGCCGAGTACGTCCAGAAGACGGGCCATGATCTGGTCCTGCCCGAGCCGCTCGATGAGGAGCGCTTCGGCGTGTCCAACCTGGTCCTGGGCTATCTGCGCAACTTCGAGCCGCTGGGGCCGGTGCTGCCCGGAGTGGGCGTGCGCGCCGCGGTGAACCTCGTGCCCTCGGCGCTCGAGTCCACCTATGGCAGCCGTACGCCCGTGGGCGGGATGGTCTACCTGCGCCTGGCCTCCGCGCCCATGCAGCACTCGGGGCACATGGCACATTAGGTTAGAGTGCGAGGCATGAGCTCTCGCGAGGAGGCCCGGGCGCCGGGTGCGCCGGCAGGCAACATCTCGGTGGTCCACCTGCCGAACTGCTGGTTCATCCTCTGTGCTTCGCACGAGCTGGGGGACAAGCCGCTCGCGCGCACGCTGCAGGGCACGCCGCTGGTGCTCTTCCGAGGAGCGGGAGGCCAGCCCGCCGCGCTCCTGGACCGCTGCCCCCACCGCAACGTGCCGCTGTCGCTGGGGAAGGTGGCGGGTGGCCAGCTCCAGTGCGGCTACCACGGGTGGACGTTCGACTCGGCGGGCGAGTGCCGTGCCATTCCAGGCCTGTCGGGAGACACGCGCGCCAGGGCCCGCTGTGCCGCCTCGTACGCGGCGCGTGAGGTGGATGGCTTCGTCTGGGTGTACTCGACGCCGGGGGTGGAGCCGGCGACGGAGCCCTACCGCTTCCCGCTGCTGGGCGAGCGCGGCTACAGCACGGTGCGCCGCACGCTGAGGGCGCCCGGCTCGCTGCACGCCACGCTGGAGAACACGCTGGATGTGCCGCACACCGCGTTCCTCCACGGTGGCCTGTTCCGCACGGCGAAGAAGAGCAACGAGATTGAGGTGGTGGTGCGGCGGAGCTCGGATCGGGTGGAGGCCGAGTACATCGGCGAGCCTCGGCCCAAGGGGCTCGTGGGCAAGGTGCTGGCGCCGGGCGGCGGGGTGGTGCAGCACTTCGACCGGTTCCTGCTGCCCTCCATCGCCCAGGTGGAGTACCGCATCGGCAATGACAGCCACCTGATGGTGACGTCGGCGATGACGCCGGTGTCGGACTGGGACACGCTCGTCTACGCGGTGGTGACGTTCCGGCTGCCCATTCCCCACTGG